>JASHQL010000514.1 GCA_030039155.1 Streptosporangiaceae bacterium
CGTATTCGGCAGCGCTGCTCGGCTGGGGCTCTGAGGTGCTCGGCTTCGACAGCCCGCGGTCCACCGACCACAACTGGGGACCGCGGCTGCAGATCTTCCTCGCCGAGGACACGGCACCGGGCCAGGCGGAGATCGACGAACTGCTCGCCCGGCGACTGCCGCGGACCTTCCGCGGCTACCCGACCGTCTTCGGCAACACCGAACAGCCAGCCGCGGCGGCCGCGCACTGGGTCGAAGTCGCCCCGCTGCGCGGCTGGCTGAACGACCAGCTCGGCTTCGATCCGGTCCGGCAGGTCAGCCTGCTCGACTGGCTCGCCACCCCGACGCAGCGGCTGGCCGAGGTCACCGCGGGCGAGGTGTTCCACGACGGACTCGGCGAGCTGACGACCGCACGGACCAGCCTGGCCTGGTACCCAGCGGACATCTGGCGGTACGTGCTGGCCTGCCAGTGGCAGCGAATCGGGCAGGAGGAGGCCTTTCCCGGCAGGTGCAGCGAGGCAGCTGACGAGCTGGGATCGGCCATCGTCACCGCGCGGCTAGCTCGCGATCTGATGCGGCTGTGGCTGCTGATGCACCGTCGTTTCCCGCCTTATAGCAAGTGGCTCGGCACGTCGTTCGCGAAGCTGCAAGGCGTCCCGCAGGTCGCGCGGGAATTGACCGGAGCGGTCGCGGCCGGCGATTGGCCGGCCCGCGAGCGGCATCTCAGCCGGGCCTACGAGCTGACTGCCGCGCAGCACAACAGGCTCGGGCTGACCGAGCCGCTGCCGGTACAGACCAGGCCGTACTTCGACCGGCCGTACCAGGTCATCGAGGCCGGCCGGTTCACCGAAGCGCTGCGCGATGCCATCACCGACGAGCAGGTCAGGCGGCTGCCGGCGGTCGGTGCCGTCGATCAGTTCGTCGACAGCACCGACGCGCTCGGCGACCTGGGCCTGCTGCGGGCCGCGGTCAGAACGCTGCTGCCAGCGCCACCGGCTGCTGCAGCTTCTGCCGGTCGAGCATCCGGTTCAGCGTGATCGCCGCGTTGATCAGCGACAGGTGGGTGAACGCCTGCGGGAAGTTGCCGAGCTGCTCGCCGGTCTGCCCGATCTCCTCTGAATACAGGCCGAGGTGGTTGGCGTAGGTCTGCATCTTGTTGAAGGCGAACACCGCGTCCTCCACCCGGCCGGCCCTGGCCAGCGCGTCCACGTAGAGGAACGTGCAGAGCGAGAACGTGCCCTCGTCGCCGCGCAGGCCATCGGGTGACGCCGCCGGGTTGTACCGGTAGACGAGGCTGTCCGAGACCAGCTCGCGGTCCATCGCCTCCAGCGTCGTCAGCCACATCGGGTCGGTCGGGGCGACGAACCCCTCGAGCGGCATCAGCAGCAGCGACGAGTCGAGCACGTCGGTGTCGTAGTGCTGGGTGAACGCCTGCCGGCCGGTGTGGAAGCCGCGGTCGATGACCTGGTTGTAGATCTTGTCCCGCGCCTTCTCCCACTTCGCCCGCTGCGCCGGTCGGCCGTGCCGCTCGGCCAGCTTGATCGCGCGGTCCAGCGCGACCCAGCTCTGGAACCGGCCGTAGGTGAAGTTCTTGCGGCCGCCGCGGGTCTCCCAGACGCCCTCGTCTGGCTGGTCCCAGTTGTCGCTGAGCCAGTCGATGATCTCGGTGAGGGCCTGCCAGCCGCTGTGCGCGAGCTGGGTGCCGTAGTTGTCGGCGGCGTAGATGGCGTCCATCGCCTCGCCGTAGATGTCGAGCTGCAGTTGGTCGGCAGCCCCGTTGCCGATCCGGACCGGCCGCGAGCCGCGCCAGCCCTCGAAGTGGTCGAGGGTCTCCTCGACGAGGTCGGACGAGCCGTCCACCCGGTACATGATCTTCAGCGGGCCCGATGCGTCTCCGGCCTGCTCGGTGGCCCGGTCGCGCAGCCACTGGCCGAACTTGGCGGACTCCTCCAGGTAGCCGAGGCCGGCCAGGGCATGCAGGGACAGCGAGGCGTCCCTGACCCAGGTGTAGCGGTAGTCCCAGTTGCGCTCGCCGCCGGTCTGCTCTGGCAGGCCGAACGTGGCCGCCGCGACCGGGGCGCCGGTCGGCTGGTAGGTGAGCAGCTTGAGGGTCATGGCCGAGCGCGCGACCATCTCCCGCCAGCGGCCGGTGTAGGTGGATCGGGCGATCCAGCCGCGCCAGAACCTGGCGGTGTCCGAGGCCAGCCGGTCAAGCTCGGCTGGCGGCACCGCCTGCGGATCGCCGCCGCCAGACTCGAGCACGATGCCGGCCTCTGGCTGCCCTTCCTGCATGGTGATCGTGGCGCGCAGCCCGTCACCGACCCGCTCCACCGGCGCGCCGCCCTCCTTCGGTGACCGCTTGCCGGCGGTGTGCACGGTCAGCTGCATGTCCGCCGACCTGAACACCGCGCCGCTGCCGATGATCTCGACGGTGTGGCTGTCCCTGCCGTAGTTGAACCGCGGCTGGATCTCCACGTTGAACTGCATGGTGCCGCGCGCCACCCGCAGCTTGCGCACGATCCGGTGCCTGTCGGTCGGCGCGCCCTCGATCACCGGCATGAAGTCGAGCACCTCGCCGACCCCGTCGGCGGTCATGAACCTGGTGATCAGCGTCGCGGTGTCAGGGAAGTACAGCTGGCGGGTCACGTAGTCGTCGGTGGTCGGCGTGACCCGGCAGAAGCCGCCCTTGTCCGCGTCAAGCAACGACGCGAAGATGCTCGGCGAGTCGAATCTCGGGCAGCAGAAGAAGTCGATGGTGCCATCGGTGCTGACCAGCGCTGCCGTCTGCAGGTCACCGATAAGGCCGTGATCACTGATGTCCGGGTAGCGGTCCACTGTCGCCTCTCTTTCGCCGAAGCTGCGCGGCCACGCCGTTGGCCACGCTGCCAGCGCCCGCCGCCGGGCACATCACCCAAAACGGATGAAGCACAGAGCCGCCCGCCAGGGGATGCCTTCGCTGGGAGGTGGCGCATGAGCCAGGACACCGGGCCTGGCCCATCCGGGGAAGACCCTGGTCAGCGACCGCACCGGCCGGACGCCCGGGCCGGGCAAGACGCCCAGGCCGGGGAAGACGCCCAGGCCGGGCAAGACGCCCAGGCCGGGCCGGACGTACCGGCCAGGCCGGACGTACGGGCAGGCCGTCGCCGGGCGGCCGGCATCTACGGCGCGATCATCACCGCGTCGATCATGACCTCGGCCGGCGGCAAGTTCAGCACGCTTGACCTCGCGCTTTCCGTGCTGATCACGCTGGTGGTGTACTGGCTGGCCGAGCAGTACGCGGAGATACTCGGCGAGCACTCAGCCGGCGGGCAGCTGCCGACATGGCGGTATATCAGGGCAGCGCTCGGCAC
>JASHQL010000515.1 GCA_030039155.1 Streptosporangiaceae bacterium
CGGCACTGTGGCAGCGCGCGCCCGCATCCGGCGCACCGCGCCCTCGGCGAGCCACGGCTGCGGCCTGACCCGCGCGAGCGGGCCCGGTGGCACGCAGGTGTGCAGCGAGTTCACCGTCGTGACAAGCGCGTCCAGGTGCTGTGCGGTGACCGCCAGGCCGGCCAGCGACATCCCAGGCAGCCTGGTCATGGTAATGACCGGCGGGTCAGCCTCCAGGTCCGCGCTGACCGGCAGCGGAGCCAGGCCCGGCGCGAACTCGGCCAGCAGGTTCAGCGCCTGCCACTCCCGGCGGTGCTCATCCCGGCTCCAGGACCGGAACCGCTTGACCACCAGCCCGTCCGCCAGCTCGACATCATGCGTCGAGCGTTCCCGGCCACCAGCGTCCATGGCCGCAACCTAGCGGCAGGCACAATCTTGTCGACGGCTCATCGGCGGCCCGCTGGAGGTTGCGGCATGCGATTCGGGATCTTCTACGAGCACCAGCTCCCGCGGCCGTGGGCGCCAGACGACGAGCACAGGCTGCTGACCGACGCGCTCGATCAGGTGGAACTGGCCGACCGGCTCGGCATCGACTACTGCTGGGAGGTCGAGCACCACTTCCTCGAGGAGTACTCGCACTCCTCGGCGCCCGAGGTGTTCCTCGGCGCCGCCAGCCAGCGGACCAGGCAGATCAGGCTCGGCCACGGCATCGTGCACGCGCTGCCGGCGGTGAACCATCCGGCTCGGATCGCCGAGCGGGTAGCGACTCTTGACCTGGTGTCGGGCGGCCGGGTGGAGTTCGGCACCGGCGAGTCAAGCTCCGCCGCCGAACTCGGCGGCTTCGGGGTCAGCCGCCAGGCCAAGCGGGAGATCTGGGCCGAGACGCTCGACGCCGTCACCAGGATGTTCGTAGAGAGCCCGTTCCCCGGCTTTGACGGCAAGTACCTGCAGATGCCGCCGCGCACCATCGTGCCGCGGCCGCTGCAGCAACCGCATCCGCCGCTCTGGGTCGCCTGCAGCCGCAGGGACACCATCCTGCTCGCCGCCCGCAGCGGCATCGGCGCGCTCTCGTTTTCCTTTGTCGAGCCAGCGGACGCGCAGCGCTGGGTCACCGACTACTACGACCTGATCTGCTCGGCCGAGTGCGTGCCGCGCGGCTTCGCGGTGAACCCGAACGTGGCGATCGTGCTGCCGATGATGCTGCACCAGGACGAGCAGACCGCGATCGACCGCGGCATCGACGGCGCGCACTTCTTCGGCTACTCACTCGGCCACTTCTACGGCGGCGGCCCGCACCAGGTCGGCAACACCGACCTGTGGCAGAGCTTCGCCGCCGACCGTGAGCAGCAGGGATTTTCCCGGCGGATCATCTCGGCCGACGACGCCCCGCTCGGCGTCCGGCTGCTGCAGGCAGGGCTCGGCTCCCTGCGCGGTGCCGTCGGCACGCCGCAGCAGGTCACCGACCTGCTGACCAGGTACGAGCAGGCCGGCATCGACCAGGTCATCTTCGTCATGCAGGCCGGCAAGAACCGGCACGAGCACATCTGCGAGAGCCTCGAGCTGTTCGCCAGCCAGGTGCTGCCGCGGTTCGCCGACGGCCGGGAGGAACGCGAGGCGGCCAAGGCTGACCGGCTGGCCGCCGCGATCGAGGCCGCGCTTGCCCGCCGCCCGGCTGCCCGCGAGCTTGCCAAGCCCTACACCATCGACGAGGCAGCCGAGGTGGCCGCTGCCGCGGCGGCCACCCAGCCGCAGCTGCGCGGCCTGGCCCGGCAGGCCGGCCGCCGTGCCGCCGGCACGGTCAGGCACCAGCTCGGCTCCGGCACCAGGCGGCTGACCGCACGCGCATCCGACGCGCAGCTGGAGCGGCTGTTCGGCTCGGCACGGACGCAGCGTGTCATCTTCACCAGGATGGCCAGCCGGTTCGAGCCGTCCCAGGCAGCCGGCTTCACCGGCGCGATCGTCTACGACCTCGGTCTCAGCGACGGCACCAGGTCATGCTGGACGATCAGCGTCGGCAAGACCGCCGCCACCGCCATGCCCGGCGGCAACGGCGACGCCGCGCTCACCGTCAAGGTGCCGCTGACCAGCTTCGTACGCGGCATCACCGACGGCGGCGAGTCGTTCCCTTCAATGCTGGCGGACGGCACCATGACGCTGGACGGTGACCTCGCGCTGGCGGCCAGGCTCGGCGAGCTGTTCGGCAGTTCCGCTTCCTAGCCGCAGGGCCTGCCAGGGCCGCGGCTCACGAGGGCCTTGGCGGCAGCGGCGGCCTGGCCCGCGACGGCCTGCCGGACAGGTCAGGCGGCCGGCTTGGCGGGTTGTCGCGCAGCGCGTCGAGCGCCAGCGCAATCGCCGTGTCCAGCTGCGGGTCCCGGCCGGCCGCCCAGTCGTCCGGCGTGATCAGCACCTCCACATCGGGGTCGATCCCGTAGTTCTCCACGCTCCAGCCGAGGTCGTAGAACCAGAAGGACAGCCGCGGGATCGTCATCCTGGTCCCGTCCACCAGCTCGTGCGTGGTGTCAAAGCCGATGACGCCGCCCCAGGTCCGCGCGCCGACCACCTGGCCGAGGCCGAACTGCTTGATCACCGCGGTGACGATGTCGCCGTCAGATCCGGCCCACTCATCGGCCAGCGCCACCATCGGCCCGCGGCGCGCGTCGACCGGGTAGCTGGCCGGCACCATCCCCCGGCGCATGTCCCAGCCGGCCAGCCTGCGGGCAAGCTTCTCGATGACCAGCTCTGAGGTGTGCCCGCCGCCGTTGCTGCGGATGTCGACGATCACGCCGTCATGCTGGATCTCCTGCCGGAGGTCACGGTGGAAGTCGGCCCAGCCGCGGCTCATCATGTCCGTCACGTGCAGGTAGCCGAGGCGGCCGTCGCTGAGCTCCCTGGTGCGGGCGCGCCGGCCGGCCACCCAGTCCTGATAGCGCAGCCGGTACTCGCTGTCAAGCGGCGTGACCACGACCCGCCGGGCCGGGCCGCCGGCCTTGCCGGCAACCGTCAGCTCCACCGGCCCGCCCGCGGTGCCGACCAGCAGCGGGCCAGGACCGTCCGGGCCGACCGGCCGGCCGTCCACGGCAAGCAGCAGGTCACCAGGCTGCACCTGCGCGCCAGGGCCGGCCAGCGGCGAGCGGGCCCGCGGGTCTGACGACTCCCCCGGCACCACCCTGGCGACCCGCCAGCCGTCGGCGCCGAACTCCAGGTCGGCACCGAGCTTGCCGAGCGGGCTGCCGCCCTGGTGGTTGCCGGGCTGGATCACATAGGCGTGCGAGGAGCCGAGCTCGCCGAACACCTCCCAGAGCAGGTCGCCGAAGTCGTCGGGGCCGGCGATCTGGTCGATCAGCGGCGCGTACTCGGCAAGCACGCCGGGCCAGTCAACGCCGGACATGTCCTCGATCCAGAAGTCATGCGCCATCAGCCGGCCTGCCTCGGCCAGCGCATGCCGCCACAGCGCAGCCGGGTCGGCAAGGAACCTGGCCCGTGACCGGTCGACCTCGACCCGGTCGTCTGGGTTGTCGCGATCGGCCTTGTGGTCGGCCGGCAGCACCGCGAGGGTGTCACCGTCAGCTACCACCAGGCGGCTGCCGTCGCCGCTCACCTCGAACCAGTCGGCCTGCTCCTGCAGCACCTGCACGT
>JASHQL010000051.1 GCA_030039155.1 Streptosporangiaceae bacterium
GTGGTCGAGGGCATCGCGTCGGTCGACGAGTCGGCCATCACCGGCGAGTCGGCCCCGGTCATCCGCGAGTCTGGCGGTGACCGGTCGGCGGTCACCGGCGGCACCAAGGTGCTGTCCGACCGGATCGTGGTGCAGATCACCTCCAAGCCAGGCGAGACGTTCATCGACCGGATGATCGCCTTGGTCGAGGGCGCCAAGCGGCAGAAGACGCCGAACGAGATCGCGCTGAACATCCTGCTCGCCTCGCTGACGATCATCTTCATGCTGGCCGTGATCACGCTGCAGCCGATGGCGTTCTACTCCAAGGCGCCGCAGAGCCTGGTGATCCTGGTCGCGCTGCTGGTCGCGCTGATCCCGACCACGATCGGCGCGCTGCTGTCGGCCATCGGCATCGCCGGCATGGACCGGCTGGTCCAGCAGAACGTGCTGGCAATGTCCGGCCGGGCGGTCGAGGCCGCGGGCGACGTGAACACGCTGCTGCTTGACAAGACCGGCACGATCACCATCGGCAACCGGCAGGCAACCGAGTTCCTGCCGGTGCAGGGGGTGACCGCCGAGGAGCTGGCGAACGCGGCGCAGCTGTCAAGCATGGCCGACTACACCCCTGAGGGCCGGTCCATCGTGGTGCTCGCCAAGGAGCAGTACGGCCTGCGCGAGCGCCCGGAGGGCGAGCTGCACGGCGCCGAGTTCGTGGAGTTCACCGCGCAGACCAGGATGAGCGGCATCGACCTGCCGGCCAGGAACGGCACCCCGGCGCTGCAGGTGCGCAAGGGTGCCGCTGCCTCGGTCGCGCAGTGGGTGCGCGACAACGGCGGCACGCCGCCCGACGAGCTCGGCGGCATGGTCGACGGCATCTCCGGTGTCGGCGGCACGCCGCTGGTGGTGGCGGAAAGCCAGAACGGCGCGGCCAAGGCGCTCGGCGTCATCTACCTGAAGGACATCGTGAAGCCGGGCATCGCCGAGCGGTTCGCGGAGATGCGCAAGATGGGCATCCGCACCGTCATGATCACCGGTGACAACCCGCTCACCGCGAAGGCCATCGCGGACGAGTCCGGCGTCGACGACTTCCTCGCCGAGGCCACGCCGGAAGACAAGATGGCGCTGATCAAGAAGGAGCAGGAAGGCGGGAAGCTGGTCGCGATGACCGGCGACGGCACCAACGACGCACCCGCGCTCGCCCAGGCCGACGTTGGCGTGGCCATGAACACCGGAACCTCGGCCGCCAAGGAGGCCGGGAACATGGTGGACCTGGACTCCAACCCGACCAAGCTCATCCAGATCGTGGAGATCGGCAAGCAGCTGCTCATTACCAGAGGCGCGCTGACCACGTTCTCCATCGCCAACGACGTGGCGAAGTACTTCGCCATGCTGCCCGCGATGTTCTCGGTGGCCTTCCCCGACCTGAGCAAGCTCAACATCCTGCACCTGCACAGCCCGGAGTCGGCGATCACCTCGGCGATCATCTTCAACGCGCTGATCATCGTCGCGCTGATCCCGCTGGCGCTGCGCGGCGTGCGCTACAAGCCGTCATCGGCGTCGGCGATGCTCCGCAGGAACCTGTGGATCTACGGCGTCGGCGGCCTGATCATCCCGTTCGCCGGGATCAAGCTCATCGACCTCATCATTCAGTACATTCCTGGATTCCGGTGATCTGGACATGAACCGTCTTCCGTCATCCGTCAGGCAGCTCATCACGGGGCTTCGGCTGCTGCTGATCATGACCGTGATCTGCGGGATCATCTATCCCGTGGTCATGGTGGCGATCGCGCAGGTCGCCTTCCACAAGCAGGCGAACGGCTCGCTGGTCAGCTACAAGGGCAGGACCGTCGGCTCCAGCCTGCTGTGCCAGGAGTTCGTCAACGACAAGGGCCAGCCGCTGCCGCAGTACTTCCAGCCGCGGCCGTCCTACGCCATCGTCGGCTGGTCACTGGCCCAGAAGAAGAACGGCCAGTACTACATCGCCGGCACCGGGCCGGACAACTACGGCTGCAACCCGCTGTACTCGTCGGCGTCGAACCTGGGGCCGAACAACCCGGCGCAGATCCAGTTCGTCAAGCAGCGGCTGCAGGAGATCTCCAAGTTCGACCACGTGCCGATCTCGAAGATCCCGTCGGACGCCGTGACCGGATCGGCCTCGGGCCTCGACCCCGACATCAGCCCGCAGAACGCGGCAATCCAGGTGGACCGGGTGGCCGCCGCGAGGCACGTCTCTCCGGCGAAAATCAGGGCACTCGTCGCCAAGTACACCAGCGGCCGCGTGCTCGGCTTCCTCGGCGACCCCGTGGTGAACGTCCTGTTGCTGAACATCGCGCTCGATGAGAAGTACCCAGTCTGATCCCGGCGAGCGCGAGGAGACGACGATGCAGGCTGGCGGGCGGACCGCAGGTTCGTCCGCCAGCCCCCAGCGGGCCAGGCATGTGCTGATCATCGAGGACGAGCCGGCCCTGCTGCGGGCACTGCGGATCAACCTCGAGGCACGCGGCTACCGGGTGAGCACCGCGGCATCGGGCCTGGCCGCCCTGGCCCAGGCCAAGCAACGGCCACCCGATGCGATCCTGCTCGACCTCGGGTTGCCCGACATGGACGGGACCGAGGTGATCGGCACGCTGCGCGGCTGGTCCAAGGCCCCGGTCATCGTGCTGTCCGGCCGGGCCAGTTCCGGCGACAAGATCGGCGCGCTGGACGCGGGCGCCGACGACTACGTCACCAAGCCGTTCTCGATGGCCGAGCTGATGGCCAGGCTGCGCGCCGCGCTGCGCAGGGACGAGCCGGCCACCGGCGGCGCCTTCAGGATCGGCCACGCCAAGATCGACCTGGCCGCGCACACCGCAGTCAGGGAGCCCGACCAGGACGGCGGCAAGGCGGTACCGGTCAGGCTGACGCCCACCGAGTGGCGGCTACTCGAATTGCTGCTGCGGTCGCCGGGCCAGCTGATCGGCTCGGCCAGGCTGCTCGCCAGCCTCTGGGGCCCAGGGCACGACGACAGCACCCACTACCTGCGATTCCACATGGCCGGCCTGCGGCGCAAACTGGAGGATGACCCGCACCGGCCGCGGCACCTGCTGACCGAACCTGGCATGGGGTACCGATACCAGCCATAACGCAGCTGGCATACGCTTCCACACGAGGATTTTGATGGGGAACGAGAGGCTCGATGGCCGGTCCGGCGACGCCGCCAGGACTGGCCGCGGCCAACTGCGGATCTACCTGGGCTCGGCCGCGGGCGTCGGGAAGACGTTCGCCATGCTCGGCGAGGGACACCGGCGGCGCGAGCGCGGCACCGACGTGGTAGTCGGCTTCGTGGAAACCCACGGCCGGCCGCACACCGCCGACCAGCTGCGCGGCCTCGAGGTAGTACCGCGGGTCAGGCTGCCGTACCGCGGCACCTACTTCGAGGAGATGGATCTCGACGCGGTGCTCGAGCGGCGGCCCGAGGTGGCGCTCGTTGACGAGTTCGCGCACACCAACGTGCCAGGCTCGCGCAACGAGAAGCGCTGGCAGGACGTCGAGGAACTGCTCGACGCCGGCATCGACGTGATCTCCAACGTCAACATCCAGCATCTTGAGTCGCTGAACGACGTGGTCCAGAAGATCACCGGCGTGCCGCAGCGGGAGACCGTGCCTGACGCCGTGGTGCGCGCGGCCGACCAGGTCGAGCTTGTCGACATGACGCCGGAGGCGCTGCGCCGCCGGATGGCGCACGGCAACATCTACAAGGCCGAGAAGATCGACGCGGCGCTGACGCACTACTTCAGGGTCGGCAACCTGGCCGCGCTGCGCGAGCTCGCGCTGCTGTGGCTGGCCGACAAGGTCGACGAGGGCCTGCAGCGGTACCGGGCGGCGCACGGCATCCAGGCCACCTGGGAGGCACGCGAGCGCGTGGTGGTCGCGCTCACCGGGGGGCCCGAAGGCGAGACGCTGATCAGGCGGGCGGCCAGGATCGCGGCCAGGTCGGCGGGCGGCGACCTGCTCGCCGTGCACGTCACCAGGTCGGACGGCCTGACCGGGGCCAACCCAGGAGCGCTTGCCAACCAGCGGCACCTGGCCGAGTCGCTCGGCGGCAGCTACCACCAGGTTGTCGGCGACAACGTGCCGGACGCGCTGCTGTCCTTCGCCAGGGCGGAGAACGCTACCCAGCTGGTGCTCGGCGCGAGCCGCAGAAGCTGGCTCTCCTCGCTGCTCACCGGGCCCGGCGTGAGCATGCGCACGGTGCGCGAGTCTGGCGACATCGACGTGCACATCGTGACCCATTCCTACGTCGGCCGCGGCCGCGGCCTGCCCAAGGCGCAGGGCGGCCTGCCGCTGCGCCGCAGGCTGGCCGGCTACGTGCTGGCCGCCGTGCTGGCGCCGCTGCTCACGCTCATGCTGGCCAACCTGCGCGGCGACCTGAACCTGACCAGCGACATGCTGGTGTTCCTGGCCGGCATCGTCGCGGTCGCGCTGGTCGGCGGGCTGGTGCCCGCGGTGCTCGCCGCAGTGGCCTTCTCGCTGCTGCTGAACTACTACTTCACTCCGCCGATCTACAAGTTCACCATCGCGCAGGCCAACAACGCGCTGGCACTGATCATCTTCGTGGCGATGGCACTGGTGGTCAGCTCGGTGGTGGACCGGGCCGCCAGGCGGACCAAGCAAGCGGCCAGAGCCGGGGCGGAGTCTGAGCTGCTCGCGGTCACCGCAGGCAGCGTGCTGCGCGGCCAGCAGGCGCTGACCGCGGTGCTGGACCGGGTGCGCGAGGCGTTCGCCATGGACTCGGTGACCCTGCTTGAGCGTGCCCAGAACGGCACCCCCAGGTCCCGCGCCCCGGCGGTGACCTGGACGAACACCGCCACCTCAGGCGAGCATCCGATCGGCAGGCCGGAAGACGCCGACGTCGAGGTGCCGGTGACCGACAGCCTGGTGCTCGCGCTGCGCGGCCGGCCGCTGCCCGCCGCCGACCGGCGGGTGCTCGGCGCGTTCGCTGCCTACGCGGCCGCCGCGCTCGAGCAGCGGCGGCTCTCGGCAGAAGCGGAGGCCGCACGGCCGATCGCGGAAGCCGACAAGATGCGGACGGCGCTGCTCGCCGCGGTCAGCCATGACCTGCGCACGCCGCTGGCCTCGGCGAAGGCAGCGGTGACCAGCCTGCGCTCGCACGACGTGCAGTGGTCCCCGGCCGACCGCGACGAGCTGCTGGCGACCGCGGACGAGTCGCTTGACCGGCTGTCCCGCCTAGTCGACAACCTGCTCGACATGAGCAGGTTGCAGGCGGGCGCGCTGTCGGTCTTCCCCAGGCCGGCCGACCTGGCCGAGATCGTCGCGCGCTCGCTGGATGACCTCGGGCCGGCCAGCCGGGCGGTCGCGGTCGACATCCCCGAGGACCTGCCAGAGGTAGCGGTAGATCCTGGGATCCTGGAGCGGGTGATCGCGAACCTGACGGCGAACGCGCTGCGCTACTCGCCGCCTGGCACGCCGCCCGCGCTGACCGGCAGCGCGCTCGGCGACCGGGTCGAGCTGCGGGTGATCGACCGCGGGCCCGGCATCCCTGAGGCCAACAGGGACCAGATGTTCGTCCCGTTCCAGCGGCTCGGCGACACCGACAACACCACCGGCGTCGGGCTCGGCCTGGCGCTGTCCCGTGGGCTCACCGAGGCGATGGGCGGCACCCTTGAGCCCGACGACACCCCGGGCGGCGGGCTGACGATGACACTGTCGCTGCCGGTCGCCAGCTCGCCGGTGACCGCGGTGCCGTTGTCGGATGTCGGCTAACCTCGGCCAGTGATGGTTCTCTTGTCCGCGGGGGGTTCCGGGGGGTCGTCCCCCCGGAACAGCACCCCGCGGGCGGTTCCCGTGGATACTCCCTGGGAACCAAGCCCGTTGTCCGCGGGGGGTTCCTGCGGGCCGCCCCCCCCGGCCAGCACCCCGCGGGCGGCTCCCGGGGATACTCCCCGGGAACCAAGCCCGTTGTCCGCGGGGGGTTCCGGGGGGTCGTCCCCCCGGGCCAGCACCCCGCGGGCGGTTCACGGGGATACTCCCCGGGAACCAAGCCCGCGGCGGCCGCCGTGACAACGGTGCTGGTAGTCGATGACGAGCCGCAGATCGTCCGCGCGTTGCGGATCAACCTGCGGGTGCGCCACTACGAGGTGATCGCCGCCGCGACCGCCTCCGAGGCGCTCGACCAGGCCGCCAAGCATCCGCCGGACCTGGTCATCCTCGACCTCGGCCTGCCTGACCTTGACGGCGTCGAGGTGATCCACGGCCTGCGCGGCTGGACCGACGCGCCGATCATCGTGCTGTCCGGCAGGGCCGACGGCAGCGACAAGGTCGAGGCGCTGGACGCCGGCGCCGATGACTACGTGACCAAGCCGTTCGGCATGGACGAGCTGCTCGCCCGGATGCGCGCGGTCAGCCGCCGGGCCAGCGGCGACGGTGACCTGCCCCAGGTGCGGCTCGGTGACCTGATCGTCGACCTCGCGGCCAAGCGGGTGATCAGGCAGCCGCCAGGCGCGCCGGCCCCGCAGGGCCGCGCCCAGGACATCAGGCTCACCCCGACCGAGTGGCACCTGCTTGAAGCGCTGCTGCGCGCGCCGGGCAAGCTGCTCAGCCAGCAGCAGCTGCTCACCGAGGTGTGGGGGCCCGGCTACGCCGATGCGGCCGGCAACCTGCGGCTTTACATGGCCCAGCTGCGCCGCAAGCTCGAGCCCGATCCGGCAAGGCCGCACTGGCTGATCACCGAGCCGGGAATGGGCTACCGCTACCAGCCAGATCCCGAGGACAGCTGACCGGCCGCAGCCGGCTGCCCCGCTGTAAGTTGCCTGTCATGGCCAAGCCGGTTGTCAGGGAGTACGTCGACGAAAGCAGGCCGAACTGGGCGGCCTCCGGCGGCCGGCCGGTCCGCACGTACGTCTGGCCCGCCGCCGGCGCCGACGGCCAGCAGCCGGTCGTGCTGATCTCGCACGGCACCGGCGGCAGCGCTCAGGACCTGGACTGGCTTGCCGAGCCGCTGGCCGCGGCAGGCTTCCTGGTGGCCGGGCCGGATCACCACGGGAACAACTACGTCGACGGCTACCTGCCAGAAGGGTTCGCCTGCAGCTGGGAACGGCCGCGCGATCTCAGCTTCGTGCTCACTCAGCTCGAAGCGGAGCTGCCGGTCGGGCAGGCCGGCGCGATCGGCTTCTCGCTCGGCGGCTACACCGTGTCCGCGCTGGTCGGCGTCCGGCTGCAGCCGGCCAGGCTGCGCGCGGTCGTGGACGGCCTGGCGCCGGCCGAGCCGCTGCCTGAGTTCCCCGGCCTGCTCGATGCGATCCGCGCCAGGTACGACCAGCAGAGCATCGAGTCCATCCTGCGGGCATCGGGCGCGGACTGCGCTGACCCAAGGATCAGCGCCGCGTTCATGATCTGCCCGGCTATCGGCATGCTGGCCGACGAGCAGAGCCTGGCCGCGGTCACCAGGCCGGTCGAGATCCGGTGGGCCGGCGCCGACGAGATCACCCCGGCCGCGCAGAACGCGCTGCGGTACGCCGGGCTGATTCCCGGCGCGCGCGCCGAGTGCGTGGGCGACCAGGTCACCCACTATCAGTTCGTGGACGGCAGCGAGGCCGGGCGAAATGCGCGCGACAGCGTCGCCGGCGACGCCGTAGCGTTCTTCAACCAGCAGCTGCGCTGACCCAGGGAGCACAGATGGAGCTGACAGTCCAGACGCCAGACGGCCGGACGCTGACCGTCGAGGACTCGGGGAACTCCGGCGGCAAGCCGGTCATCGTGCACATGGGCACGCCGAATTCCAGGCACCTGTACGGGCCTACCGTCGCAGACGCGAAGCGCCACGGCCTGCGCCTGATCGGCTACGACCGGCCAGGCTACGGCGGCTCGACGCCAAAGCCAGGCCGGACGGTGGCGGACTGCGCGGTCGACGTGACGGCGATCTGCGACGCGCTCGGCCTGGACCGGGTCGCCAGCTGGGGCATCTCAGGTGGCGGCCCGCACGTGCTGGCCTGCGCGGCGCTGCTGCCGGACCGGGTCGCGGCGGTGGCGGCGCTTGCCTCGATCGCGCCGTACGGCGCCCCGGGCCTTGACTGGTTCGCCGACATGGGCCAGGACAACGTCGATGACTTCAAGCTGCTCGCCAGCAACGAGGCAGCGGCACGGGCCAAGATGACCGAGGACTGGAAGGGCTTCCTGGCCGCGACACCAGCGCAGATGGCGGAAGGCATGGCGTCGCTGCTGACCCCGACCGATGCGAAGGTTGCGACCGGCCCGGTCGGCGAGTTCATGTCCGCGGCGATGAAGGACGGCATGCGGGAAAGCGACGAGGGCTGGTGGGAAGACGGCGTCTCGTCGATGTTGCCGTGGGGTTTCGAGCTGACCGAGATCTCGGTGCCGGTGCTGCTGTTGCACGGCCGCCAGGACAAGTTCGTGCCGTTCGGGCACGGCGAGTGGCTTGCCGCCCATATCCCGGGGGTGGAGGCCAGGCTGACCGAAGAAGACGGGCATCTGACGCTGTTCGAAAGCCGGATCGGTGCCGTGCACGGCTGGCTGGCGCAGCATTTCTAGCCGATGACCGGCGAGCCGGCCGAATACCGTCTCTACACCGACTTGGCCCAGTGGTGGCCGCTGATCTCCCCGCCGTCGCAGTACGCGGCCGAGGCTCGCTACCTGGCCGCCGCGATCGGTGCCGCCGATCATCGGCGCGATGTGCTCGACCTGGGCAGCGGCGGCGGTCACGTCGCGGTGCACCTCAAGGCAGGGCTTGCCATGACCCTGGTCGACCTGTCCGAGCAGATGCTCGCGGTGTCCAGGAAGCTGAACCCGGACTGCGAGCACCGGCAAGGCGACATGCGCACGATCAGGCTCGGCCGGACGTTCGACGTGGTGCTGGTGCACGATGCCATCGACTACGTCACCACCGAGACTGACCTGGGCCTGGTCATCGGCACCGCGTTCGCGCACTGCAGGCCGGCCGGGCTTGCGGTCTTCGTGCCTGACTACCTGGCGGACACCTTCACCGAGCAGTCTGGCGGCGGCGGTGCCGCGGACCAGGCCGGCCGCCGGGCGAGCTTCCGTGAATGGACCTGGGATCCCGACCCGGCCGACTGCTGGGTGCAGTCGGACTACGAGTTCCACCTCACCGATGCCGCCGGCCACGTCGAGGTGGTCGCGGAAACGCACCGGCTTGGCGCGTTCAGCCGCGGCACCTGGCGCAGGCTGCTCGGCCAGGCAGGCTTCGAGCTGACCGACCCGCCCAGGCTCGGACCGAGGCCAGGCCGCCAGCGCCCGGCGAACCTGTTCACCGCGCGGCGCCCGGCTTAGGCCAGCCTGGCTTCCCGCGCCAGCGCGGCCGCCAGCTCGCCGGGCGGCAGCACTCCCCCGGTCAGGCCGCGCCCGGTGAACCACCGTGCCACGTTGGCCGCGTCCCGGTCCAGGAACCGGGCGCCGCCAGGATTGGCGATCACGTCCACGACCTGCGGCAGGTCGATCATGACCAGGTTCCCCTCGTGCACGAGCAGGTTGAAGGGCGACAGGTCGCCGTGCGCCAACCCGTTCCCCGCCATGGTGAGCAGCGCCTGCACCAGCTGATCCCAGAGGCCGGTCAGCTCAACGGCGGTGGGTCTCAGGTCAGCCAGCCGCGGCGCGGCGGTGCCGTCGGCGTCGCCGATGAACTCGAGCAGCAGCTCGGTGCCGAGCACCTGCACCGGGTACGGCACCGGCACGCCGATGGTGAGCAGCTGGCAGAGCGCGGCGAACTCGGCGCTCGCCCACTGCTCGGAGATCATCTCCCGGCCGACGTGCGTGCGGTTGGCCATCGCGCGGCTGGCACGCGAGTCACGCACCCGCCTGCCCTCCAGGTACGCGCTGTCCCGGTGGAACAGCCGGTGCTCCGCGGCCCGGTAGCGCTTGGCGGCAAGCAGGCAGGACCTGCCGGAGCCAGGCACGCCGCGGCGGACCAGGAAAACGTCGGCTTCCTTGCCGGTCTTCAGGATCCCCAGCTCGGTGTCGGTCGCGGCGAGCTCGGTCACCAGCCAGCTCGGATGGGGCCGCGGCCCGCGTGCCGTCGGCGGGGACTGGTCCCAGCTCGACCAGCGCTCGCCCGCAGGCAGCCCGTCTACCTGGTCGAACGCCTCCAGGTCAGGCAGCGCCCGCCGCCTGCCCCGCTTGACGAACAGAGGCTCATCATCATCAAACCGCGAGCGAGAGCGAGGTGACCGTGACAAAGGCAGTGCTCCTCAGCCGAGCGAAGGAAAGAGCGGGCAGCATGAAGTTCCAGACAGGCATCATCTGCGGCCTCCCTTCCTCACCCCGGCCAAGCCGGTCACCAATCAGAGTCGCCCGACCCTCTCACGCACCCCCGCCCCCCGGCAACCAGTTATCGGCCGCCGGCATCACCCCAGAAAGCCACACCACCGCCGGGTGCCCGCCCACAGAGCGCCGGGCCGGCACCCGGCCGACCCACCTCATTACCGAACGCCGAATGCTACATCCAGTCAGCTACTAACTGCGTACAGTTATTAGAAAACCGACTCATACGGTCGCCACAGACGACACTATGACTGTATGGATTTTCGAAGATTGTCATTTGTCCTGGTACTTCTCGTAAGCTCCATAGTAGTTGCCCAGGCCGGTCAGGCAGCTCAGGCAGCCGCCAGCACGCTGCACGTGCGCGACAAGACGGTCAGCTATCGTGGCGTGAGCTTGCGAGTGCCGGCCTCGTGGCCGGTCGTCGACCTGGCCACGCATCCGCGCGCCTGCCCGCGGCTTGACGTGCACGCGGTGTACCTCGGCAGGCCGGGACCCGACCCGAAGTGCCCGGCGCAGTTCTCCGGCAAGACCGGTTCTGTTCAGCTGATGCCGGTGAACCAGGCGGCTCCTGACCTGCGCCAGGCAACCAGGCCGGTGACGATCGCGGGCCGGCCGGCCCGCACCAACGCCGACGCTGCCGTCACCCACACGATCATCGACATCCTGCCGGCGGCGGACCTGGAGGTCAGCCTGTCCTACGGCAACGACCTTCGCCAGGTGCGCGCGATCGAATCGAGCATCAGGATCGGCCCCCGCGCGTTGCGGTCAGCACCGAACAAGCCGCTGACCCCGGCCCCGGTCAGGCAGGCCGCAGCGCAGTCGCTGGTGCAGGGCCCAGGCTTCGACACCTGCGCCGCGCCGTCGCTGTCTTCGATCAAGGCATGGCAGTCGTCGCCGTACCGCGCCATCGGCATCTACATCGGCGGGGTGAACCGGGGCTGCGCCCAGCCGAACCTCACCAGCCAGTGGCTCACCAGCCTGCAGAGCATGGGCTGGCACTACTTCCCGCTCTATGTGGGCCTGCAGGCTGCCTGCGTATCCGGGCAGGACGACGCGTCGATCATCGCCGGCAAGGCCACGGCCGAGGGCGCCGCCGCCGCCGCCGACGCGGTCAAGCAGGCGCAGGATCTCGGCATCCCGGCCGGCACGCCGATCTTCGATGACATGGAGGGCTACGCCGGCAGCAGCAGCTGCAATCAGGCGGTGCTGAATTTCCTGTCGGCCTGGGACAAGGGGCTGCAGGCGGATTCGTACCAGGCCGGCATCTACGAGTCGTTCTCGGACGTGACCGACCTGATCAACGCCGAGGGCAAGATCACCGAGCCGGACGACATGTACTACGCCGACTGGGACGGGCAGGCGACCACCAAGAGCTCCTACATGCCGGCCGACTTGTGGACCGATCACCAGCGGATACACCAGTACCAGGGCGGCAATTTCGAGTCGTACGGTGGCGTCTCGATCGACATCGACAACGACCAGCTCGACGTCAACCTCGGCTCAGCCAGCGGGCCGAGCCCGTCGCCAAGCCCGAGCCCGTCCCCGAGCCCTTCGCCAAGCCCAAGTCCGTCACCGCCGTTGCCGAGCCGGTCCTCGTTCCGTATCGCCGTCGGGCTGAACAGCAACGGCACCGCGGAGTGGTTCGCCAGGGCCGCCAACGGGACGCTGCTGCACGCGTATCAGCACCCGATCGGCTCGCTGGACTGGGCAGCGCCGCGCACGGTCGGCGAATCACCGCACGACCTGGCCGGCAATCCCGCGGTCACCGCCGACTCCGACGGCAGCCTCACGCTGTTCTCCAGGACCGCTAGCGGCCAGGTGATTCACGCCTGGCAGCAGACCGGCGCGCCAAACGACTGGCAGTGGGCCGGCGAGATAGCCAACGGCAGGCCAGCCGACGTCATCGGCGATCCCGCCGCCATCCGGGCACGCCACGTGGTCCGCGTCTTCGTCACCAGCGCGGCCGGGCACGTGCTCAGCACCAGCCAGCTCGCCCCGTCGGCCAACACGCGCTGGTCAAACTGGTCAAGCCTTGGCGGCGATTGCGCCGGCACCCCGGCGCTCAGCCACCCGAACCGGCTTGCGGTGTTCTGCGTGACCAAGAGCGGCAGGCTGGGCTACGACGCGAGCGCGGGACGCGGCTGGGCAGGCTGGCAGACCACAGGCCCGGCGCACGGCACCCTGGCCGGCCCGCCGGACGTGGTCGTCAACGGCGCAGGCCAGACCGAGGTCGTTGCCGCTACCAGCGACGGCACGATCGATGTCGGCTGGCAGGCGCGCAGCGGCAGCTGGCACTGGCTGGCCGGCCCGGCCGGGAAGATCAGGAACTCGCCGACCGCCATGCGCTGGACCGGCGGCGCGGTCGCGGTGCTGGCCAGGCTCAGTGACGGCAAGCTCGGTTATGCCTTCAGCCGCGGCGACTCCGGCAGCGCAGGCTGGACCAGCCTCGAGGCGATCGGCGGCCGCGTCCTCGGCAGCCCGACGGCCTGGCTGAACACCAACCGGGTGCCAGAGACCGCGGTGCTTGACACCAAACTGAAGCTGGCCGTTGCCAGCTATTCGGCACCGAACTGGACCGCGCTCGCCGAGCAGGCCGGCGGGTTTTAGCTAGCTGCCAGTGCCGCCGTCGGCCGGCGGCGGGTCCTGGGCCGCCTCCGCCCTTTCCTGCGCGCTGCGTACCACGCTGGCCAGCCGGAACCTCAGCCGGCAGATGACCACGTCGTCCGTGCCCTTCTGGATGGCCTGGTCCAGGATGAAGCCGCGCTGGTTGTGCAGCAGCCTGCGCCACGGCTTGCGCGCCTCCACCTCGGGGATCAGCACCACCAGCCGGTGATACAGGTCGGTCTTCTCCAGGGTCTGCAGGTATTCCACGACCGGCGGGGCGATCGAGCGGTGCCCGGTGTGCAGCGTGATGAGCTGCACGCTCGAGTGCCACTCTGCCCACTGCTCGCGGAAGCGGGCGTCCGCGGCCTCGTCGTCAGGGTCGTTGTAGCAGACGGTCACCGCGACGACCTCGTCGCCGAGTGACAGCGCGGCCGAGATGCCCTCCTCGGTGAGCAGCGACATGCCGCGCACCGGCACCACCACGAGCGAGCTGCGCTTTTGCGGCGGTGGCGGGGTCTTGCCGAGCTGCAGCGCCGCACCGATCTTGGCGTAGGTGACGTGCACCCTGGTGAACATCAGCACCAGCAGCGGCACCACCAGCACCACCAGCCAGGCGCCCTCGGTGAACTTGCTGATCAGCTCGATGGCCAGCGCCGCCAGCGTGAAGACGGCGCCGACTCCGTTGATCACGGCCCGGTTCACCCAGCCGTCGCTGTGCTGCTCCCGCCAGTGCCGCACCATGCCGGCCTGGGACAGCGTGAAGCCGACGAACACGCCGATGGCAAACAGCGGCACCAGCGCCTGCGTGTTGCCCTTCGACACCAGCAGCAGCACGCCGGCCGCGAAGGCCAGCACCACGACGCCGTACCTGTGCACCTGCCGGTCGGCCTTGAGGAAGAACAGGTGCGGCAGGAAGTTGTCTCTGGCCAGCAGCGAGGCAAGCACCGGCAGCCCGCCGAACGAGGTGTTGGCGGCCAGCGCCAGCAGCACCATCGTGATGATCTGGACGGCGTAATAGATGACGTTGTGCCCGAACGCCGCCGCGGTCAGCTCCGCCAGCACCGTCGGGTTGCCTGACGGCGCGGCATGCACGTGGAACTTCTGGATCAGCACCGCGATGCCGAGCAGCATCAGGCCGAGGATCGTGCCGAGCCCGACCTCGGTGTGCTGCGCCCGGCGGTACCTGGGCTGACGGAACTGCGGCACCGCGTTCGCGATCGCCTCGACGCCGGTCAGCGCCGAGCAGCCGGACGCGAACGACCGGAGCAGCAGCAGGATCCCGACCGTCACCAGCGTCGACGGTTCGTGATGGATCACCGGGACGACCGGATGCGGGCGGAACAGGCCGACCACGATGACCGAGAAGATGGCCACGATGAAGATCAGCGTCGGCGCGATCAGCAGCCTGGCCGACTCGGCCACGCCCCACAGGTTGGCGGCGGTGATCAGCGCGAGCACCAGCAGGCAGATCCAGGTCCTGTCCGGGTACAGGCTCGGGTAGGCCGAGGTCAGCGCCTCGACGCCGGCCGACACCCCGACCGCGGCATTCAGCAGGTAGTCGACTACCAGGGACGCGGCGGCGAGCAGGCTGGCCCTGGTGCCGAGGTGTGCCTTGGCCACCGCGTAGGCGCCGCCGCCCTGCGGGAACGCGGCGATGACCTGGCGGTAGGAGATCACCAGCACGGTCAGCAGCAAGACGATCGCGCCGGTGACCGGCAGCGTGTAGCCGAGCCCGGCGGCGCCGGCCGTGCCGAGCACGATGATGATCGCCTCAGGGCCGTAAGCAACCGAGGAAAGCGCGTCAAGGGACAGCGCCGCCAGGCCGGAGAGAGCTGTCAGCCGGTGCTTGTCCTCGGCATCACCGGTATCCGGTGGGCCAGGATTGACCTGGTAGTCGGGCACCTGCTGCCCCCCGGTGCCGGAAACTGCCGCCATGACCGCTCATACAAGCACGCCACCAGGGGCCTGTCGGCGTCAGCCCCGGCGTGACGGCGGCATTGGCTAGCCCAGCGCGACGACCGCGATGATGACAGCCAAGATCACGATGCCGATGATGATCAGCGCGATTCTGGTGCCGTTCCGGCCACCGGGACCGCTGTCCCAGGCCCGGTCATGCTCCTGCCCGCTGGCGAACGCCTGGAACTGCGCGGTGTTTGCGGAGACATCTGGGGCGGCCCGGAACTCCCCGGTGCTCAGCGACCGGCCAGCTCGTGGATCATCGTGGCGCTCGGACATGGCCCCGACCCTATCCGATCTGGGCAGGAAGAAATGCGCACTCAGTCAAGATCGGCGTAAACCTTCCCGGCACCTCGCGCGTCAGTGCGCCGGATGCGGGACCGCGTCGGTCCTGCTGACCAGCCTTGACAATACGATCACGCTGCGTGTTCGGAGGACCAGCGGCTCGGCCCCGATCCGCTCCACGACCTGCTCGAAGTGCCGGACGTCGGCGGCCCTGATGTGCAGCAGGGCATCGGCCTCCCCGGTGATCGTGCAGGCATCGGTGACCTCGGGGTACTTGCTGACCGTGGCGGCAATGTCGGCAGGCGAGGTGCGGCCGCGGCAGAACAGCTCGACGTAGGCCTCGGTGGTCCAGCCGAGCGCCGACGGGTCGACCCTGGCCGAGAACCCGGTGATGGCACCGGAAGCTCGCAGCCGGTCCACCCGGCGCTTCACCGCAGAGGCCGAAAGGCCGACCTTGACGCCGACCTCGGCATAGCTGGCCCGCGCGTCTTCGACCAGGGCGGCCACGACCTGCTTGTCAAGATCGTCGAACGCCATCACCAGCTCCCCTTGGCGGGCGCGCAGTGCCCGTTCACCCCTGCGATCATGCCATTCCCGCGAACTTGCCGCGCCGCCTACCGCGACCGCGCGGCTAGCTGGACAGCCGCGGCCGGGCAGCGGGCACCGTGCGGATCGCCGCAGCCGGTCGCCCGTTCCGCAGCGCGTCCCTGATCTGCATGATCACCTTGCCGCCCTGCTGCCGGATCTGACCTGGCGAGAAGTGCAGCACGCTGATCCCCGCTGCGGTCATCCCGTCGTGCCGGTCCATCGTGTGCTCCCAATCCCGCGCCGACAGATGCCACTCGCGTGAGTCCACCTCCGCGGCCACCGAGGCCTCCGGCCACCAGGCGTCGGGCACCGCCAGCAGCGCCTTTCCGACATAGAGCCGCGGGTTGTACAGCGGCTCCGGCAGTCCGGAGGCCTTGATCAGGTCCATCAAGTCGCCCTCGGCAGGCGACCTGATCCCCAAGCCCACCTCGGCTAACACCAGCCGCGGCAGGGCACTCCCCGGCGACCGCCGCTCGGCTAACTCCGCCGCCAGATGGTCGACCGAGCACCGGCCCTGCTGCACCGCCGCGCACATCACCGCGCGCACATCCCTGACGTCAGTCATCCACCGCGCCGCATCGATCACCGCCCGCGGCACCAGCACGAACCGGATCTCGCGGTCCGACGTCGCCAGCATGGGCAGCTGCCTGACCCGGTGCAACCGCACATGGCCCGCCGACGCCCGCTTTACCGCGTGCGGCACCAGCACGTCCACGGCCTGGCTCGGCTGCGCCTTGACGCCAAGCCGGCGCAGAGCCGCCAGCCCGGTGATCACCGCGCGCGGCCCGGCGTAGAGCACCGCGGCCAGATCCAGCTGTTCCAGCGTCGGCTCGCCTGTGGCCGCGAGGTAGACACCTGGCAGCAGAATCTGCCACGGTCCGCCACGGCGCAGCCGGTAACCCAGCATCCGCTCGGTCCAGCCAAGGTCGAGTGCCTGCCCGCGCGAGACGACCTGATGCTGCCACGACAGCAGCCTGGCCAGCTGGTCTTCGCCTGATTTGCCCACGTTGACCAGATTCCCAGGCAGGTACGACAGCCGGCCTGGGTCGTCCCCGCATCACATGGGCCGGATTACCTACAGCGGGGTGTACGTAATTCGGCCCATGTGGCGGAGATCAGGGCTCACCGCGGGCGTTGCTGGCCAGCTGGTCGAGCAGTCGGCCGATCCTGGCTAGGTCCTCGTCGCCGATGCCGCCGCGGAGCTTGCTGTCGAAGGCGCCTGCCGCCTGCCTGAGCCTGCCGAACAGCGCGGTCCCCTCGTCGGTCAGCCGCACCTTGTGCACCCGCCGGTTGGCCGGGTCGCGCTCCCTGGTGATCAGGCCGGCCGCCGACATCGCGTTCAGGTGATGGGTGAGGGTGGCCTCCTGGATGCCGACGGCCTCGGCCAGCGCACGCTGGTTGGCCGGCCGGCCCGTGGTCAGCGCGATCAGGATGAGCCAGACCGGCAACGTGCCGCCGGCCGCGGCCAGCGCGTCATCGAAGGCGCGGCCGACCACCCTGGCCACCTGGGCAAGCTTGAGGCCGACCGGGACCGGGCGCGCTGGCGGCCCGGCAGGCGGGAGCATTGCCTCGCCCGCGCCGGCTGGCGGCTGCATACCGCGCAGCCTATCAACACTTCGATATCGAACTCTTAGCCGCGAGCCGGCCCTCGGTCAGCCAGGCTCGACCAGCGCATCGCGCAGCACCGCCAGGTCATCGGCGGTCACGCCGTGCTCAGCCAGGTAGCCAGCCACCGATCCGGCGCCCGACCTGGCCCAGCGCAGCACGTTCAAGATCAGGTCGGGCGGGCTGGCCAGCAGCGCCGCGGTCAGCTGCTCGCCGAGCTGCGTGCTTTCCGCGAGCTGGCCGATGGCCGGCGTGGTCTCCGGATCCAGGTAGCTGCCGCTCAGCGCGTAGTCGGCGGCGATGTACTCGTCCGGCACGCCGACCGCGGCCAGGGTGAGCGCGATCACGATGCCGGTCCTGTCCTTGCCGGCGCTGCAGTGCACCAGCGCGGGCAGCGCGGCGGCCGCGCACAGCGCCTTGACCGCCTGGCCGATCTTGTCGCCGCGGTGCGTCATCATGTAGCGGTAGATGTCGGACAGCTCCACCGGCGGCTCGAGCGGCAGCGTCTGCGGGTCGTCGCCGAGCACCGAGATCCGCAGGGTGCTGGCACCAAGGCCGTCCAGCGCACTCGGCGCGAACTCGGCCTCCATCGGCGTGCGCAGGTCGACCACGGTGCGCAGGCCCACCCCGGCCAGCATGGCCTGGCCATCCTGGTCGAGCCGGTGCAGCGCATCGGAGCGCAGCAGCGTGCGCCAGCGGGTCACGCCGCCGGCCGCCGGATATCCGCCCACGTCACGCATGTTCAGCGTGCCGCCGAGCGGCAGCCGGCGCCGCGGCGCCGCGGCAATCAGCGAGATGGCCTCGGTCACGCCGGAACCGGCCTCGCAGGTATCGTCGGCGATCTCACTCAACTGCGCACTCCGTCCAGGTAGCCCGCGCGGGGTTCCAGGGGGTCGCCCCCCTCGGCCAGCCCGGCGGGGGTTCCAGGGGGTCGCCCCCCTCGGCCAGCCCTGCGGGGGTTCCAGGGGGTCGCCCCCCTCGGCCAGCACCGCCCTGGCACGATCTCACAGTCAAGTTTCGTGCCGGTTGCGAGATGCTTGGGCAACACCAAGCAGGAGGGAAACGGCCGTGGCCAGACTCGGTGGCATGTACGGACCCGATGCCACGTTCCTCGGCGTGCCCAGGGCCGACCTGGCCGACCAGCAGTCCTGGGCGGGCGCGGACATCGTGATCATCGGCGCCCCGTTCGACGGTGGCACGTCGTACCGGGCCGGGGCAAGGTTCGGCCCGCAGGCGATCAGGTTCACCGACTACCTGCCGCATGACGGGTCCCGGCCGCACCTGGCACTCGGCGTCGACCCGCTGGCGGAACTGAAGGTCGTCGACGCCGGCGACGTGGAGATGCCGTCCGGCGACACCGAGCTGTCGCTGCAGCGACTTCAGGACGCGGTGCACAGCGCCGCAGCCGGCGGCGCGATCCCGGTCATCCTGGGCGGCGACCATACGATCGCGCTGCCAGACGCCACCGGGGTGGCCAGGCATGTCGGCTGGGGCCGGGTTTCGATGATCCACTTCGATGCGCACGCCGACACCGGGGACACCCAGTTCGGCTCGCTGCACGGGCACGGCACCCCGATGCGCAGGCTGATCGAATCCGGCGCGGTGCGCGGCGACCGGTTCCTGCAGATCGGGCTGCGCGGCTACTGGCCGGAGCCGGAGACCCTGGCCTGGATGGCTGGCCAGCGGATGCGCAGCTTCGAGATGACCGAGGTGGTCACGCGCGGGCTTGACGCCTGCCTGACCGAGGCGTTCACGATCGCCACCGACGAGTGCGATGGCGTGTTCCTGTCCGTGGACGTCGACGTGGTTGACCCTGGGCTGGCGCCGGGCACCGGTACGCCGGAGCCGGGCGGCCTGAGCGGCAGGCAACTGCTCGACGCGGTGCGGCGGATCGCGATGGAACTGCCGGTCGCCGGCATCGACGTGGTCGAGGTCGCGCCGCCCTATGACCACGCGGACGTCACCGCGTTCCTGGCGAACAGGGTGGTGCTCGAGGCACTCTCCGGCATCGCCTGGCGGCGCCGCAAGGCCGCAGCGGATCCGGCCAGGCCGGCCCGTGATCCGGCATTTCCGCTGCTTGAGGGCCGTGGCGGCAGCGAAGGGCCCGCCTAACCTCAAAACGGTCGATGGGTCGCGGCCTGCACAACAAGGTGATCTATAGTCGAACTCATGCTGGACGTGACCAGGCTGCGCGTGCTCGTCGCGGTGGCCAGGCACGGCTCGGTGACCGCCGCGGCCAAGGCGCTCAATTATGCCCAGCCCTCGGTGAGCCATCACATCGCCAGGCTCGAGGCAGAGACCGGCGCCAGGCTGCTGCAGCGGGCCGGCCGCGGCGTCCGGCTGACCGAGGCGGGCCGGCTCCTGGCGGAGCGGGCCGAGGAGATCATCGGCAGGCTCGATGCGGCCGAAGCCGAACTTGCGGCGCAGGTCGGCCTGCGCGAGTGCCGGGTCAGGCTGGCGGCGTTCCCTTCGGCGCTCGGCACGATCGTGCCCGCGGCTGCGGCCAGGCTGGAAGCCGAACTGCCAGGCATGGACCTGATGCTGACCGAGGCCGAGCCGCCAGAGGCGCTGCGCATGCTCAGGGCCGGGTACGTGGACGTGGCGCTGGTCTTCCAGCACTACCAGCAGGACGCCGATCCGGCGCCGCCCGACCCGGCCGACGACGGCACCAGGGGCCGCCTGCTGCTCGACGAGCCTGTGCACCTGGTCACCAAGGCCGACGGGCAGGCCGGGAACGGCAGCCTGCCGCAGCCGGGTCTTGCCGCGTACGCGGACAGCCGGTGGATCGCCGGCTGCGAGCGCTGCCGCAGCTACCTGGTCAGGCAGTGCGGAGCAGCCGGGTTCACGCCCAAGATCGCCTTCACCACCGACGACTACGTCGCGGTGCAGGCGCTGGTAGCCGCCGGGCTCGGCGTGACCACGCTGCCCGGGCTGTGCCTGCGGGCGGCGCGGCACCCTGGAATCAGCGCCACCGCGCTGCCCGGCGCCAGACGGCACGTGTTCGCGATGACCTACGGCGAGCCGCCGGACCCGGCGCCGACGGTGCGGCTGATCGAGGTGCTGGCCAGGGTGGCCAACCCGGACAGCCAGGCCAGCTAGTCAGCTCAGCTAGCTCAGGCAGCTCAGCTAGCTCAGGCAGCTCTCAGCCGGCTAGATGGCGCTGCCCTGCTCGGCCCAGTAAGGGTCGCGCAGCCGCCGCTTCAGCAGCTTGCCGCTCGGATCGCGCGGCAGCTCGTCGGCGAAGTCGATGGACTTCGGCCACTTCATCCTGGCCAGCTTGCCGTCAAGCGCGGCGAAGATGTCCGCGGCCAGCTCGTCGCCGGCCTGGACGCCCTCGGCGGGCTGCACCACTGCCTTGATCTGCTCGCCCCAGTCCGCATCGGGAATGCCGAAGACCGCCACGTCGGCGACCTTGGGATTCATGATGATCTCCGCCTCGATCTCGGCCGGGTAGATGTTGGCGCCGCCAGAGATGATCATGTCGGACTTGCGGTCGCAGAGGAACAGGTGGCCGTCCTCGGTCAGGTAGCCGATGTCGCCGACGGTGAAGTAGCCATGCAGCCGGTTCGCCTCGGTCTTGGCCTTGTCCCCGTAGTACTCGAACTCACCGACGCCCATCTTCATGTAGATGGTGCCAGGCGTGCCCGGCGGGCAGGAGTTGCCGTCTTCGTCGGCGATCAGCAGCTCGCTCATCGGCCACGCAGTGCCGACCGTGCCAGGATGCGCGATCCAGTCCTGCGGGGTGGCGATGCTGCCGCCGCCCTCGGTCGCCGCGTAATACTCGTAGACGCACGGCCCCCACCAGTCCAGCATCTCCTGCTTGATCCCGATCGGGCAGGGCGCCGCGGCATGGATGAGCCAGCGCATCGACGACAGGTCGTAGCGCTTCCTGGTCTCGTCAGGCAGCGCCAGCATCCGCTTGAAGTGCGTGGGCACCATGTGCGAGTTCGTCACCTGGTACCGGTCGACCAGGGCAAGCGCCTGCTCGGAGTCCCAGCCGTCCATGCAGACGATGGTGTGGCCCATGTGCAGCGCGCTGCCGCCGAAGACGGTGACCGCGGTGTGGTAGTTCGGCGCGGCGAGCAGGTGCGCGTTCGGCTGGCCCTCGGTGATGCCGAACATCATCAGCAGGCCGGTCAGCAGCGCCGCCTGGTCGTCAGGGTCGAGCCCGGTCAGGCCGCGGCGCACGCCCTTCGGCCGGCCCGTGGTGCCCGAGGTGTAGTGCATCGTGGTGCCCGCGGTCCGGTCGGCCGGCAGCGTGTCGGGCTGGCCGGCCCGCAGCTCGGCCACGTTGGTGAAGCCGGGAACGTCCCCGAAGCTGAACCTGATGTCGGCGGCCAGGCCAGCCTGATCGGCTGTGTCCCGGCCAAGCTCGCCGAACCGCGAGTGCACGAAGAACGCCTTGGCGCCGCAGTCGGTGGCGATGTAGGCCGCCTCGTTGGCGGTGAAGTGCCAGTTGATCGGGGTCAGGTACAGCCCAGCCTGCAGTGCGGCCAGGTACACCTCGACAGCGGCAACCCCGTTCGGCGTGATCGTGGCGATCCCGTCGCCGGGCTGCAGGCCTCTCGCCTTGAGCGCGTGCGTCAGCTGGTTCACCCGGCTCAGCACGTCCCCGGCCAGGTGCTCGGTGCCGTCCGGGTCGACCACGGCGACCCAGGTCGGATCCTCCTGCGCACGCCGCCAGAATCCCGCTGCCACTGGCCACCTCCGGGGGCAAAACTAGAACGCGTATCAGTCCGCGTAGGGATACCACACCACATGACCCCAGCCGCGGGCTAGAGATCAAGCTACTTGCTGGTAGTCGAATTCTGGTCCTCCAGGTACCCTTTGGGCGTGCTGGGTCGTCTGGTAGCCAATCCGTGGATACGCCTGGGGCTGCTGGTAATTGTCCTCGCATGCTGCGGATACGGCCTGTACGTCGAGTGGCCGCAGGTCCAGCAGGGGCTGCTGCGGCTGCACTGGTACGCGGTCGCGGGCAGCGCGATTGCCGCGGCGGCCGGCGCCGGCTGCACCATGCTGGCCTGGCGCGCGCTGCTCGCCGACCTCGGCTCGAAGCTACCGGTCAGGTCCGCCATCAAGATCAACTTTCTGGCGCAGCTCGCCAAGTACGTGCCGGGCGCGGTCTGGTCGTTCGCCGCCCAGGTCGAGCTCGGCCACGACCAGCAGGTGCCGCGGCGCCGCGGCGCCGCCTCGGTCGCCATCGCGCTCGCCGTGACCGTCGGCGTCGGCCTCGGCATCGCGGCGATCTCGCTGCCGCTGGCCTCGGCCAGCGCGGCCAGGCATTTCATCTGGGTGCTCGCCTTCATCCCGGTCATCGCGCTGTGCCTGTGGCCGCCGGTGCTCGGCTGGCTGCTTGACCGGGCGCTGAAGCTGTTCCGCCAGCAGCCGCTTGAGCAGCGCCCGACCGGGCGCGGGCTCGGCATTGCCGTCGCCTGGACGGCGGCAGGCTGGGGACTGCTCGGCCTGCAGGTCTGGTGCATCGCCGCGGACATCACCGGCCGCGGCACGCACGTGCTGCTGCTGTCGATCGGCGCCTACGCATTCGCCACCTCGGCCGGGCTGCTGCTGATCGTCTTCCCCAGCGGCATCGGCGCCCGCGAGCTGATCCTGGTGGCCGCGCTCGCCCCGGTCATGCCGCGGGCGACCGCGATCGTGATCGCGCTGATGGCCAGGGTGGTCACCACGGCCTCCGACCTGGCCTGGGGCGGGACGGCGCTGGCCCTCCGCCGGGCGGCCAGGCGCGGCAAGCACCGCAGGACGGCACAGGAGCGGGTGCCAGGCAACATCCAGGTACCGGTACAGGCCGAGCTGCCAGGGCAGCCAGAGCCGCTTGGCTAGCAGGACGGGAACGAAAGGCTCCCGCCGGCCTGCCGCCCGGCACCGAATCACTCCCACGCCGAACAGGTCGGCCTTGGTCTGACAAGCACAGCACGAGGGGATCCCCGCGACGGTTCGCGCGGGGATCCGCTGGTCGGTGCTCGGCCCGTCCTCGGGGCGCGGCAGGCGCCGGGCGGGTCAGGCGACGCCGACTGGCTCTTCCTCGTCCTCGTAGTAGTCCTCGGCGTCGGCAGCGCTCAGCACCAGCAGCACGCCGAAGATCAGCAGGATGAGGCCGACCAGGCCAGCCACCAGCGGGCCGATGGTCTGGATCAGCGTGATCGCCAGGTGCGCGGACTTGACCGTCCTGAGCGAGGCGTTGATGCTCTGCTGGGTCGAGGTCAGCGTGCCGGACTCGAGCACCAGCGCGGTCGCCCCGGTGGTCGGGTTCTGCAGCGTGATCTTGTCGTCCTGCACGGCCTTGACCGGCACCCCGGTGACCGGGTCGATGTAGAAGGTGTCGTTCGCGGTCAGAACCTCAGGCAGCGTGACGCTGGTCTGCTTGATGCCCACCAGCGAGCCCGGCAGCGTCTGGGTGCCGATCTGCTGGTTGTTGATCACCTCGGTGAACCTGTAGACGGTGTCGCCGGCCACGGTGGTGGTACCCATGTAGCGGTAGGTCTCTGGCTTGTCCGTCGTGGTGTTGAACACCTGGTAGCTCTGCTTCTTGGTGTTGAACGGGAACAAGAAGCCCTGGCCGCTCTCGTGCACCTTCTTCTTGCCGACCTCGGCGCCGCAGCAGTTCTCAAGCACGCCGGTGCGCCGGTTGAATGCCTGCCGCTGGCTGGTGTGGCTGAGCAGCGCGCCCGGGTTGTTGGAGGTCGTGATGTCGAAGGTATAGACCTGCTGGTTCCAGACCGCGGTGCTCGACGAGCCGGCCGCGACATCGCCCTGCACCGTGCTGACTGCCCTGAGGGTCGCGCCGCTGACCTCCAGCCCGGTCGAGGAGCTGAGGTAGGTCATATCGTGCCCGATGAGCGTGTTCACGCTGTACTCGTTCAGCGGGAACTTGATGATCTGGCCGGGCAGATAGAACCGGAATAGCACGGCGAGCACTATGAAGAATGCCCCCAGCCCGGTAAGGGTTACCCCAAGACCACGGCGCATTGAGCCCTCCAGGTATGTTTCGCGGGCATATTCAGCAGTCAGACAAGTTCGCGCAAGTTTCGCACATCGTACTGGCAAGTAGCCTGCAGGTCACGTGCCTTGTGGATACATATCCGTAACGGGATCGTGCACCGGATAGACGACAAATACCAGCCCGATCAGAACGCGCGACGACGTCCGGCTGGCTGCAAAATGCGCGGCGCAACGGCCGGTTATCCGCCGTAGCTGTACGGCGGCTGGTTGGAAGGCGACTGAGTCGAGCTGACCACGGCACTGGTGGCGAACGTGGCGCCGACGGCGAGCACTACCCCGGCCGCGATCGACACGATGACCAGCGTAAGGCGTGACACCAGGTCCCTCCTCGATGCCTGTCCACGGCGCGAGACACAGCGCTGACCAGCAAAGTGTGGCACCACCTTAGGAGGTTGACCAGTAAAACACAATATGTATGCGTAACAGTGATCAACCCGGCTAAGCCGGATCGGCGGACGCCGTGTTCGGCCGCTATCGCCGCGGCCGGCCGGCCCGCCTTAAACCCGCCGCCGGTTCAGCGCAGCCGGAAAAGCAGCAGGTCGCCGCTCGCAAGCAGGAGCCTGGCACCCGGCAACCGTGCCGCCGCCGCCAGCGCGGCAGGCGAGCCGGTACTGGCCCGCATCAGCAACGGGCCGGCATCGATAATGACGAACCGCACGCCGTCGGCCCGCAGCCGACCGGTGATCGGGCCCGGCTGCGCCAGCAGCCGATTCATCTTGATCGACGCCGTGCTCTCCTGCGCGAGGGTGTACCTGCCGATCTGCAGGCCGTCACTGGCGATGACATCGCGGCCGAGCAGCCTCGGCCACGGGTCGAAGACCGCCTCGCCGTCGTTCCACCGGTAGCGCCGGTAGACGCCCCACGGCAGCAGCAGCACCGAGCCTGGCTGCGGATCATCGTCGACAAGCTGGCGGGCGCGCTGCCAGTCGGCCGGATACTGCACGGCGTGCAGCCGGCCGGCCACGCCCCAGGCCAGGCCTGGCAGCAGCAGGATCGGCGCGAGCACCGCAAGCACGGCAAGCAGGCCAGCAGGCCCGGCCGCGGCTGACCGGCCGGCGACCGCGGCCGCCGGCCGCGGCTGCCCG
>JASHQL010000516.1 GCA_030039155.1 Streptosporangiaceae bacterium
AGCCGCGGACCAGGGTGGAGCGGCCGCCGGCCGGCCCGGCCGAGCCTGCCGGCGCAGGCCTCGCCGCCGCCGCCAGCGAAGGCGCAGCGGCCGGGGATGTTGCCGCCAGCGACCGACTGGTGCCGGACCGCGTGACGCCCGACCGCAAGGCCACCGACAAGACCGTGGCCGCCGACTGGCGAACCGGCGAAGACAAGACCGGGTGGGGCAGCACCGGCCGGGCCGAGACGGCGCAGCCATCCTGGCCGACCACCATCAGCCCGCGCGAGCCCGAGCCTGCCGCCGTGCCAGAGCAAGCCAGCCGGCCAGAGCCAGAGCCGGTATCGCGCAGCCAGGATCGCCCAGACAGCCAGCGAACCGTCGTGACCTCGGCCAGCACGGGCACTGCCAGCACTTCGCCGCCAGGCACCGCGGCACCAACTCCGGCCGCGCCTGCCAGCGGCCGGCCCGCCCCCGACGTGCCAAGGCGGCCGGACCTGGCAACCGCCAGGACCGTCGTCACCGGCCCGCCAGGCCTGGCCGGCGACCGGCCAGAGCCCGAGGCAGCGGCAGCAGGCAAGGCGCCGGGCAAGCCGGCCGCGGAACCTGCCAGCGTGCCCAGCCCGACCGGCAAGGCCGGTGCTGCCGATCTCGCCGCGGCCGCCGCCGCCAGGCCGGCCGCCGCGCCCGCCAACGACAGCGACACCGGACAAGGCAGCGACGCCGGACAAGGCAGCGACGCCGGTCAAGCCGGTTCCGCCAGTCCAGGCAGCAAGCCCAGTCCAGGCAGCGACGCCGGTCAGGGCGGCGGCTCGACCAAGCCCGCCACGCAGAGCGGCGTCACGGTGCCCGCCAGCCGCAGCCAGGAGAGCGGTCAAGCTGACGCCGGCCAGCAGGCCAAGGCCGAGCCGGCTCAGTCCGGCGGCGGCAAGGACGTCGCGGCCGACCCGGCCGCCGCTTCGCAGCAGGTCACGATCGTGCCGGGCATCGCCAGGTACCACCTGGCCGACTGCATCCTGATCAGGTTCCTCGGTGCCGACGACCTGGAGAACATGTCCAGGCAGGCGGCCGAGGAGGCCGGCTGCGTGCCGTGCCGGGCCTGCCGCCCGGAGAAGGCCGCGGCGGGCAGCTAGCCGCCGCCAGCGGCCGACGGCCTAGCCGGCCCTGGTGATCCAGAAGGTCAGCCCGAGGTCCGCCGCGTCATGAAAGACCTGCTGTGTGCGGCCGGCGGCGCCGGCCGCCGCCGTACCGGCAAGCTGCCGGTAGTCAACCGCCAGGACCTCCGCGCTTACCAGGTCCGCATGCTCGGTCAGCGCGGCCGCCAGGTCGGCGTCGGCCGCCGACCACCACAGGCTGATCCGGTCGGTGACCGCCAGCCCGTCGCTCTTGCGTGCCTCCTGGATCAGCCGGATCGCGGTCCTGGCCAGCCCCTCGCTGCGCAGCTGCGGTGAGATCTCCGTGGCGAGCGCCACGGTCTGGTCGCCGTCCACCGCCACCGTCCAGCCGGTCACCGGCGACTGCGTGACGATCACATCGTCGGCGGTCAGCGGCACCGGCTCGCCGTTCACCGGCACCGTGCCGCTGCCGTGCTCGCGCAGCGCCGCCGCCAGCTCGGCCGGGCTGGCCGCCTGGATCGCCGCCGCGATCTGCCTTGTCTGGCTGCCGAACCGGCGGCCGAGCGAGCGGAAGTTCGGCTTCACGGTGTACTCGACCAGGCCGGCCGCGACGCCGTCGAGCGGCTCGAGCGCCTTCACGTTCAGCTCGTCGGCCACCTGCTCGCGCAGCTCGGCACCGAGCGCGGCCAGGCTCGGCCCGGTCAGCAGCGCCCGCGGCAACGGCTGGCGCAGCGGTATCCCGGCGTCCGCCCTGGCCGACCTGCCCAGCGCGACCAGCCGCCTGGCCAGCTCCATCTGCCCGGCGAGCGCATCGTCGATGAGGCTGTCGTCGGCGGCCGGCCAGCTCGCCAGGTGCACCGAGTCAGGCTCGCCAGCGGTGCGGACGAACTGCCAGACGTAGTCGGTGACGAACGGCGTGATCGGGGCCATCAGCCTGGTCAGCGCATGCAGGCAGGCGTGCAGCGTGCCGATCGCCGCGGCGCCGTCCTGGGTGCCAGGTCCGGCCCAGAACCTGCGCCGTGACCGCCGCACGTACCAGTTGGACAGCTCGTCGATGAACGCGGTGATCCGGCGGCCCGCTGCTGCCGGGTCGAATGCCTCGAGCGCGACCGTGACGTCGCGCACCAGGCCATGCAGCTGGCTCAGCAGCCACCGGTCAAGGACGTGACCAGGAGCCTGCCGGCCGGCCGGAAAGGCAGCTTGGCCGGCGTACAGCACCAGGAACGAGGCGGTGTTCCAGTAGGTGAGCAAGACCTTCCTGACGATCTCGTCGAGGGCGGCGCCGGTGACCTTCTGGCTGACCCAGGGCGAGCCAGCCGCGGTGAACAGCCAGCGCACCGCGTCGGCACCGTAGGTCTCCATCAGCGGGATCGGGTCGAGCACGTTGCCGAGGTGCTTGCTCATCTTCCTGCCGCGATCGTCTGACACCAGGCCGAGGCAGAGCGCGTTCTGGTAGGCGGACTGCCCGAACACGATCGTGCTGATCGCCAGCAGCGAGTAGAACCAGCCGCGGGTCTGGTCGATCCCCTCGGCGACGAACTGCGCGGGAAACGCTGCGGCAAACGCCGACTCGTCGCGATACGGCGCGCCGTGCTGCGCGAACGGCATCGAGCCAGAGTCGTACCAGGCGTCGATCACCTCGGTGACCCGGCGCGCCACAGCACCGCACTGCGGGCAGCTGATCGTAATCTCGTCGATCTGCGGCCGGTGCGGGTCGAAGCCAGCAAGCTCCATGTCCGCCAGCGAGGACAGTTCGGCCAGCGAGCCGACGCAGGTCACGTGCTCGTCGCCGCACAGCCACAGCGGCAGCGGGGTGCCCCAGTACCTGGTACGCGACAGCGCCCAGTCGACGTTGCCGCGCAGCCACTCGCCGAACCTGCCGTGCTTGATGGTCGGCGGCTGCCAGTTGACCTGCTCGTTCTGGCCGAGCAGGTCGTCGCGCACCGCGGTGGTCCTGACGAACCAGGACGGCAGCGCGTAGTACAGCAGCGGCGTGTGGCAGCGCCAGCAGTGCGGATAGCTGTGCTCGTGCGGCACCGCGGCGAACACCAGGCCGCGGTCGCTCAGGTCACTCACCACGGCAGCGCTCGCGTCCCTGAAGAACATGCCGCCCACCAGCGGCACGTCGGCCGCGAAGTGGCCGTCGCCGAGCACCGGGTTGACCACCGGCAGCCCGTGTTCCCGTCCCGTCGCCATGTCGTCGGCGCCGAAGGCCGGCGCGATGTGCACGAGGCCGGTGCCGTCGGCCGTGGTCACGAAGGCGCCGGGCAGCACCCGGTGCCCGCCAGGCAGGTCCACGAGCCCGTAGGGCGGCCGGTAGCTGGCGCCGGCCAGCTGCGATCCGCGTACCCGCTCGGTGACGTGCCAGCCGGGCCCGAGCACCCTGGCGAACAGCGCGTCGGCGACCACCACCCGGTCCCCGGAGCCGGACCTGCGGGCGACCGCGTAGACCTCGTCTGGGTGCACCGCGACCGCGGTGTTGGCCAGCAGCGTCCACGGCGTGGTCGTCCAGACCAGCAGGTCCGCGCCTTCGAGCTGATCGCTGGCGCCAGGCGGCAGGCCGGTCAGCGGGAACCTGACGGTGACCGCGGCGTCGGTGACCACCTGGTAGACATCCGGCTGGCCGAGTTCATGATCGGACAGCCCGGTCTCGCAACGCGGGCAGTAGGGGCTGATCCGGAAGTCCCTGACCAGCAGCCCGCGATCGAAGATCACCTTCAGCGACCACCACACGGACTCGATGTAGTCAGGGTCCATGGTTTTGTACGCGTCGGCGGTGTCGATCCAGTAGCCCATCCGCGCGGTGAGCGCCTCGAACGCGTCGACGTGCCTGAGCACGGACTCACGGCACCTGGCGTTGAACTCGGCGATGCCATATGCCTCTATTTCCTTCTTGCCGGAAAGGCCGAGCTCCTTCTCCACCGCGACCTCGACGTGCAGGCCCTGGCAGTCCCAGCCGCCGCGCCTCGGCACGTGCTGGCCCTGCATGGTCTTGAACCGCGGGAACAGGTCCTTCATCGCCCTGGCCGGCACGTGATGGATGCCGGGCATGCCGTTGGCCGTGGGCGGCCCCTCGTAACAGATCCAGGACTGGCCGCCTGCGGTCTGGCTGAGCGACCGCGCGAACACCTCGGTCTCTGTCCACCGGCGCAGCACCGCATGCTCGATGTCCGGCAGCCGGACGTCGGCGGGCAGGCCTGCCGGGCTGCCAGGCTCGGGATCGGAACCAACGTGCTGCTTTGTCATCCGCTGTCCAGATAATGAAGGGAACGTCCCTCCGGATGGCTGGCCTCGCGACGCACGGCAGACTACCTGACACGGGTGCCGGGACACGTAGCGCCGCGTGCCCGGCCGTTGGCTGCGCGTCGTAACCGGGTATGTTTGCGCATTGCGCCGTCACCACTTATTCTCCGGTGACTGCTCGCTTACAAGATCATCGGCCGAGGCTGCCCGAAGGAGGCGGAACATGACCGCTACCGCGCGATCTGGCGCGGCCGCTCTTCCGGTGCGCCCTGGCGAGCGGCGCTGGACCGAGGCTGAACTGAGCAAGGTCCGCGACCAGCTAGCCGCGGAAGCCGGGGAGCTGCGCGCTGATATCGCGCGGGCGGAGTCCGACATCGCCAGCCGGCTGACCGACGCGGTCAACGACGCCGGTGACGACCAGGCCGACGTCGGCGCCAAGGCCTTCGAGCGCGAGCACGAGCTGGCGCTCACGCACAACGCGCGCGAGCTGCTCGCGCAGAACGAGCGGGCGCTGGCCAGCATCGACGCTGGCACCTACGGCACCTGCGAGTCCTGCGGCGAGCCGATCGGCAAGGCGCGGCTGCAGGCGTTCCCGCGCGCGACGCTGTGCGTCGCGTGCAAGCAGCGCGAGGAACGTCGCTGACCGGCCCGGTGGCTGCGGGCCAGGAACAACAGCAGTCCGGCTCGGCGGTGCCGCCTGGCCCGCGGCGGCGCGTCCCGGTGCTGATCGGCGTCGCGCTGCTGGTGCTTGCCCTTGACATCATCAGCAAAGTCGCGATCGTGGCTGCGCTGGCGCCGACGCAGGTCGTGCACGTGCTCGGCAACTTGTTGCGGCTGCGGATCTCCCGCAACCCTGGCGCCGCGTTCGGCCTGGGCGCGAGCTTCGGCTGGCCTGCCACCGTGCTCTACTCCGCCATCGCGATCGGCGTGATCACGGTGATCCTGCGCAGCTCGCGGAAGATCCGCAGCCTGCCCTGGGCGATCACGCTCGGCCTGCTGCTTGGCGGTGCCACCGGCAACCTGACCGACCGGATCTTCCGCTATCCGGGCGTCTTCCGCGGCTGGGTGGTCGACTGGATCCAGCTCCCGCACTGGCCGGTGTTCAACGTGGCGGACTCGGCGATCGTCTGCGGCGGCGTGCTCGCCGTCCTGCTGTCGGCGCGCGGCATCAGGCTGGACGGGCTCAGGGTCGCCCCCAGCCGTGGCCGGGACGACGCTCACGACAGCAGCCACTGAGGCGAGTGACCGCGATGGGCCAGCGCCAGGTGCCCGTGCCAGAGGGGCTGGATGGCGAGCGGCTTGACGTCGCGCTCACCCGGCTGTTCGGCCTGTCCCGCGGCCAGGCCGCCGACTTGATCAGCTCCGCTGCGGTGCTGGTCGGCGGCCGCGAGGCGGCCAAGGCCGACCGGCTGCAGGCTGGCGACGTGCTGGACGTCACGCTGCCAGCCCCAGCAGGGCCGGTTACGGCGGCGCCGCAGCCGGTCGCCGGGCTGACCGTGGTGTACGAGGATGACGACATCATCGTGGTCGACAAGCCCGTTGGCGTGGTGGCGCATCCGACGCCTGGCTGGTCAGGGCCGACGGTGCTGCAAGGACTGCTGGCCGCCGGGCACACGATCGCGACCAGCGGAGCTGCCGAGCGGCAGGGCATCGTGCACCGGCTGGACGCCGGCACCACGGGCCTGATGGTGGTGGCCAAAAGCGAGCGCGGCTACAGCGCCTTGAAGCGGGCGTTCCGGGATAGAGAGGTCGACAAGCGCTATCACGCGCTGGTGCAGGGCCACCCTGACCCGCTCCGCGGCACGGTCGACGCGCCGATCGCACGGCACCCGGCAGGCGACGGCAGGTTCGCGGTCGTGGCTGGCGGGCGGCCGTCGGTCACGCACTACGAAACGCTTGAGGCGTTCCGGGCGGCAAGCCTGATCGAGGTCGAGCTGGAGACCGGCAGGACGCACCAGATCCGGGTGCACATGGCAGCGATCAGGCACCCGTGCGTGGGGGACCGGATGTACGGCGCCGACCCGGTGCTTGCGGCTAGCCTCGGGCTGACCAGGCAGTGGCTGCACGCGGTCCGGCTGGGCTTCGCCCACCCCGCCGACGGGCGCCGGATGGAGTTCTCCAGCCCGTATCCGGCGGACCTGACGGCGGCCCTGGAGATCCTCCGCAGCCGGGCCTGAGCCGGCAGCCGGACCGCCTGCGTTTCTGTTTGGCGATGGCCGCCCGGCGTAGCAGTATTGTCGGGTGGCAGCCCAGGGTCGCTCGTTTGTCCATTTGCACGTACATACCGAGTACTCGATGCTGGACGGCGCGGCCAGGCTGAAGGAGCTGTTCGCCGAGTGCGAGCGCACCAGCATGCCTGCCATCGCCATCACCGACCACGGCAACATGTACGGCGCCTACGACTTCTGGTCCAAGGCCCAGGCGGCCGGGATCAAGCCGATCATCGGCATCGAGGCGTACCTGGCGCCCGAGCACCGCGGCCACAAGCAGCCGGTCCGCTGGGGCACCCCGGCGCAGAAAGACATGGACGTGTCCGGCGCCGGCGCGTACACGCACATGACGCTGCTGGCCGAGAGCACCGAGGGCATGCACAACCTGTTCAAGATGTCCTCGCTGGCCTCGCTCGAGGGCTACTTCCGCAAGCCGCGGATGGACAGGGAGCTGCTGTCCCGCTACGCCAAGGGCATCATCGGCACGACCGGCTGCCTTGGCGGCGAGGTGGCCACCAGGCTGCGGCTCGGCCAGTACCGGCAGGCGCTTGCCGCGGCGGCGGAGTTCCGCGACATCTTCGGGCCAGGCAACTTCTACGTGGAGCTGATGGAGCACGGGCTGGAGATCCAGCGCCCGGTGGACGACGGCCTGCGCAAGATCGCCGCCGAGCTTGGCCTGCCGTACCTGGTCACCAACGACTCGCACTACAGCACGCAGGCCGACGCCGCGGCGCACGAGGTGCTGTTGTGCGTGCAGACCGGGACGAACCTGGCCGATCCGAACCGGTTCCGGCTGGACGGCGACGGCTACTACCTGCGCAGCCCGCAGGAGATGCGGGCGCTGCGGGACGGCGAGGACTGGCGGCAGGGCTGCGACAACACCCTGCTGATCGCCGAGCGGGCCGAGGCGAGCTTCGCCAAGAGCAACCTGATGCCGGTGTTCCCGCTGCCGGCCGGCGAGACCGAGGAGAGCTGGTTCCGCAAGGAGACCTGGCGCGGCATGGACCGCCGCTACCCGGACGGCTTCGACGACCAGCGGCGCAAGCAGGCCGAGTACGAGATGGGCGTCATCGAGACGATGGGGTTCTGCTCGTACTTCCTGGTGGTCGCCGACTTCATCATGTGGGCCAAGCGGAACGGCATCAGGGTCGGGCCCTGCCGTGGCTCGGCCGGCGGCTCGATCGTGTCCTACGCGCTCGGCATCACCGACCTCGACCCGATCGTGCACGGGCTTGTCTTCGAGCGCTTCCTGAATCCGGAGCGCGTGTCGATG
>JASHQL010000517.1 GCA_030039155.1 Streptosporangiaceae bacterium
GCCCGGCCGTTTTCGGCGTCCACCAGCGGGTTCTCTGCCGCCGCGTTGAGCTCGACGCAGAGCACCCGATCGAGGTGGCCAAGCGCTTCGACGGCCGGGCCGTGCACCTGCGGCAGCGCCCGCAGCCCGTACGGATCCTGCACCCGGACACCGGGGCGGGCGGCATCGGGGCCGAGCAGCTCGCGCAGCCGTTGCGCGGCAGCGCGCTGGCCAGGGTGCGGTCGCGCAGCCTGGACCAGTTCCTCGTATGGCTGCGCCGACCCGGACAGCGCCAGATGGCTGAGCGCCGCCACCTGCAGCCCGGCGCTCAGCAGCCCGACCAGGTCCTCGTGCACGAGCGCGGCCTGCGCCAGCGTCACGGCGTTCGACGACAGGAACGCGAGTGCGTCCGCGTCGGCCACCGCGCTCGGCAGCAGCGCGCGGGTCAGCAGGCCTGCTGGGGTGCGCCAGGGCCGCTCGCCGATCAGCGCGAGCGCCGTCGCTGCCAGCCCGCACAAGTCGCCCGTCCCGATGCCGCCAAGCACCGGGAACTGTGGCGTCAGGTCGGTGTTCAGCGCGCAGGCGGCGGCCTCGAGCCAGGCCGGGTCGGCACCGGAACCACCAGCCGCGAGCTGGTTCAGCCTGACGGCGAGCGTGCCGCGGGCGACGCTCTCACTCGCGGGCTCCCCGGCGCCACCGGCGTGACTGCGCAGCAGCCGCAGGCCGTGACCGTTGCCCGGCTCGACCGGCACTCTGCCGTTGGCGCCGACCCCGGTGGTCCGGCCGTAGAACGCGCCCCTGCCCATTGCCGCGAGCGCTGCCCTGCGGGACGCGGCGGCCCGGGCGAGGCCGTCCGGCGCGATGGCGACCCGTGCGCTCGAGCGGGCAACCGCGGCGACCGCAGCGCAGCTCAACGTCGCCCCGTCCAGGACCATCCGCGCTGGCATCATCCGTCACCGGGCGCGACCAGGACGGTGTCACCGTTCGACGGCTGGATTCCAGGCACCGCGGCGACGGCGAAGGCGGGATGGTGGCACCGGATCCGGTGGCCGGGCTGCGGCTCCCGCCAGGGCGGCGGCTCAGTCTCGCAGACGCTGCCGACCCGGACCGGGCATCGGCCGGCGAACACGCAGCCGGTGACGGTGGCCGGGCCCGGCTCGTCGGCCGTGGCTGCAGGCCGGCCAGCTCCGCCGGCTGCGGGCCGGCCAGCCCCGCCGGCTCCAGGCCGGCCAGCTCCACCCGCTCCAGGCCGGGCAGCTCCGCCCGCTCCAGGCCGGAATGCGGCGGTCAGCAGCAGCTCGGTATACGGATGCCGCGGCCCGGCGAACACCTGGTCGGCCGGCCCGCTTTCGACGATGCGGCCGCCGTAGATGACCGCGACCGTGTGGGCCAGGTACCGCACCACGGCCAGGTCGTGGGAGATGAACAGGTACGAGGTGCCGCGTTCCGCCTGCAGGTCGGCAAGCAGGTTGAGGATGACGGCCTGCACCGACACGTCGAGCGACGACACCGGTTCGTCGCAGATCACCAGCTCGGGGCGGCCGGCGAAGGCCCTGGCGATTGCCGCGCGCTGCCGCTGCCCGCCGGACAGCTGGTGCGCGCGGCTGGCCAGGTGGTGCGCGTCGAGCCTGACCGCGGCGGCCAGCTCGGGCACCGGGAGGTCACCGCGCAGCCGCTTGACCGCCCTGGCCAGGATCGCGCCGACCCGGCGCCGCGGGTTCAGCGTGGTGTCCGGATGCTGCGGGACGAGCTGCAGGCCGCGCGCCACGTCGCGGGGCCTGCGGGCGACCCGGCCGGCCAGCGGCGAGTCGTGCCAGCGGATCTCACCACCGTCGGCCGGGGCCAGGCCGGCGATCGCGCGGGCGACCGTGGTCTTGCCGCTGCCCGACTCGCCGACCAGCCCGAGGGTCTCGTTGCGGTGCACGACGAGGTTCACGTCATCGCAGCCGATCACGTCCGCGTACCGCTTGGTAAGTCCGTGCACGTCCAGCAGCACCTCGGTGCTGGGCGGCGGCGGCGCGGACCCTGGTGGCGGGCTGGCGCTGGCCGGCTCACCGGCCCGGATGCACCGGACCAGCCAGTCGGCGGTTCCCGGTCGGGCCGGCCCGCCGCCTTGCCCGGCTGTGCCGGCCAGGCCGAGCGCACCCTGGCGGAGCCGAGCGTCGGGAGCGCGGGAGCGGTAGCTGCCGAGCGGTGGCTCTGCTGTCTCGCAGGCCGTGGTCGCGAGCCCGCACCTGGCCGCGAACGTGCAGCCTGGCGGCATGTCGGCCGGCCTGGGCGGGGAGCCGGGGATGGCCGGCAACCGGACGCTGGCGGCCCGGTCCTGGGCCCGCGGCACGCAGGCAAGCAGCGCGGCCGTGTACGGGTGGCCGGGCTCCGTCAGCACGTCGACGACCGGGCCGGACTCCAGCACACGGCCAGCGTAGAGCACGTTGATCCGGTCGCAGGTCCTGGTGATCAAGTCGAGGTTGTGCGTGATGAACAGCAGCGCGTCGATGAACTCGCCGCGCAGCGACTCGAGCAGGTCGAGAATCCCGGCCTGGACGGTGGCGTCCAGGCCGGTCGTCGGCTCGTCCAGGATCAGCAACCTGGGGCGGACGGCCAGTGCCATCGCGATCACGACTCGCTGCCGCTGCCCGCCGGAGAGCTGATGCGGGTACCGGCCGAGGAACTGCCGCGGCGGGGTCAGGCCGACCTGCGCCAGGATGTCCGCGGCCGCCTCGGCCGCCGCGCGGCGGCGGGCTCCCTCGTGGTACCGGAACACCTCGGCCACTTGCTCACCTACGGTCAGCGTGGGGGTGAGCGAGCTGGTGGGGTCCTGGTAGACCATCGCCGCGGCGGACCCGCGCCAGGCCCGAAGCTGGTGGTCGGTGAGCGCGAGGACGTCGGTGCCCGCCACCGCGATCCGGCCAGCTTCGATGGTGCCGTTCGCCGGCAGCGCCCGCATCACCGCCAGTGCCAGCGTGCTCTTGCCGCAGCCCGACTCGCCGACCAGGCCGACTGCCTCGCCCGCGCCGATCGTGATCGTGACCCTGCTGAGCACCGTGGCCGGCACGGACTGCGATGTGTAGCTGACGCGCAGGTCGGCGACGTCCAGGACCGGGCCGCTCACCGTTCCACCGCGGCCCGGATCTCGTCGCCGAGGATCGTCACCGAGACGACGAGCGAACCGATGGCCGCGGCCGGCGCGAGCACGATCCACGGCGCATTCTGCACGTACTGGATGCCGAGCGACACCGTCAGCCCCCAGTCAGGCGACGGCTGCTGCGGGCCGAGTCCGAAGAACGACAGCGTCGCGACCGCGAACACGGCGTACCCGAGCCGGATCGTGAGTTCCACCAGGATGGGCGGCAGCACGTTCGGCAGCAGCTCGGCGACCATGATGTAGACGGCGGGCTCCTGGCGCAGCCTGGCCGCGTCGATGTAGTCACGCTCCCGCTCGGCCAGCACCGCCGCCCGGACGGTGCGGCTCACCAGCGGGGCGAATCCTGCCGCCACGACCAGCACCAGCACGAGCTCGCTGCGGCCGAAGCTGGCGAGTACCAGCACGTCGAGGATGATGCCGGGAATCGTGACGACCGCGTCGGTGATGCGCATGAGCACCATGTCGACGGTGCCGCGGTAGTAGCCGGCGGTCAGCCCGATCGCGGTCCCGACGGCGACCGCGAGCAGCGCGCTCGCCGGGGCCAGCACCAGCACGCTTGATGACCCGGCGAGGGTGCGGGACAGCACGTCGCGGCCGAGCCAGTCGGTGCCGAGCAGGTGCGCGGCACTCGGGCGCCCGAAGGCGTGCAGCGGGTGCACCTGGTCCGGCGGGTACGGCGCCAGCACCGGCCAGGCGATCGCGACCACCACCCAGCCAAGCGCTATCGCGGCGCTGACCACGAAGGCCGGCCGGCGCAGCAGGTAGCGCAGTGTGCCGTGCGCCCTGGCCCGGCCGGCCACCGCCGCGCTGGTGTCGGCCTGGATGATCGCGGTCATGATGGCGCGAGCCGGATGCGCGGGTCGAGCAGGGCGTAGCCGATATCGGCGAGCAGGCTGATGATCAGGTAAATCGCCGCGAGCAGCATGGTGATGTCGGCCAGCGTCGGGATGTCATGGGTGAGCGCCGAGTCGAGGAAGAGCTTGCCGATGCCCGGATAGTTAAAGAGCTCCTCGATCACCACCAGGCCGCCGACGAGATAGCTCACCTGCACGGACACCACCGTCAGGGTCGGCAGCAGCGCGCTGGGCAGCAGATGCCTGCCAAGCACGACGCGGCGCGGCAGCCCCTTGAGTGTCGCGGTGCGGATGAACGGTGCCTGCGCCGTCTCCGCGGTGCCCGCCCTCGCCATCCTGGACAGGTAGCCAAGCAGCACAGGCACCAGCGCCAGCGCGGGCAGCAGCAAGTAGTGCAGCCTGGTGGCGAGCCCGGAACCAGGCGGCGCCTGCGCGGTGGTCGGCAGCCAGTGCAGCAGCACGCCGACGATCACCAGCAGGAAGGTGCCGCCGACGAACTCCGGCAGGCCGAGCAGCGCCAGGCCGGTCACCGAGATGGCGCGGTCCGCCTGGGAGCCGGGCCGCAGGCCGCTGAGCACGCCAAGCAGTACCGACACCGGCACCACGATGACGAACGCGACGGCCGCGAGCAGCAGCGAGTTGCCGATCCGCGCGGCGATGAGCGAGCGGATCGGCACCTGCAGCACTGGCGAGTTCCCCCAGTTGCCGGTCACGAAGCCGGTGACCCACTGCCAGTACCTGACCAGCAGCGGCCGGTCGTAGCCGAGCTGGGCGTCGAGCCTGTGCACCTGGGCCGCGGTGGCATAAGGCCCGAGAATCGCCCGGCCGACGTCGCCTGGCACCAGCTGCGCCAGCGCGAACACGATGAGCGAGACCACCAGCAGGGTGACGGGCACCAGCAGCATCCGGCGCAGCACGTACCCGCGCAGGCCGCGCATGCTCACCGGCCGGCGACGGGCGGCGAGCACGCGCGGCGCGGCCTCAGTCGAGCCATGCCGAGCCGAGGTCGACGAACTCAGAGCCGTTCGGCGACACCCCGTGCACCGTGGAGCTCGCGGCGAAGATGCCGTTCGTCCAGTAGGCGATGATGGCCGGGGTCTCGTCCTGCTGGATGAGCGCGGCCTGCCGGGCCAGCTTGAGCCTGGACTGCTCGTCGACCGTTGCCTCGTACTGCGTGGTCAGCTTGTCAAACGCCGGGTCGCTCCAGTGCGCGGAGTTCCACACCCCGCCGGTCAGGAACGCCGAGCCGAAGAACTGCTGCGCGGTAGCCCTGGCGGCCCAGTCCACGATGCCGACCGGCACGTCAAGCCACGGCTGGTTGGAGCCTGAGCCGTAGAACGTGCTCTGGCTCTCCACGTCCAGGTTGATGGTGACGCCGATGGCCTTCGCGGCGGCCTGGACGAGCGTGGCGTACTGCGGGATCTCCCCGGACTGCTCGGTGGTCAGGGTCGCCGTCAGCCCGTGCTCGTGCCCCGCCGCCTTCAGCAGCGCCTTGGCCTTGGCCGGGTCGTACCGCCGCTGCGGGATGGACGGGGAGTGCGGGAACGCCGGCGCCCACACCTCGTCGTTGCCGACCTGCGCGCGGCCCTGGAAGAGGTTCTGGATGATGGCGTCGCGCTGCAGGCTGTAGGCGATCGCCTGCCGGACCCGCTTGTCGTTGAACGGCGCCAGGTCGGTCCTGAAGAAGAACTCGTCGTAGGCCGTGGAGGGCACGGACAGGATCCGCACCGACGAGTCGGTGTACAGCGGCGACCCGGCTGACGGCTGGCTCGGCAGCACGTCGATCGTCTGGTTCTGCAGCGCTATCTCCTCCGCTGAGTCGGAGGAGAAGAACGTGAACACCGACCCGTCGAGGTAGGGCTTGCCCGCCTGCCAGTAGTGCGGATTGCGGGCGAAGGTGGCCGCTACCTGCGTCTGGTAGGACTTCAGCACGAACGGGCCGGTGCCGACGGGGTTCTTCGCGAAGTCTCCCGCGTAGTTCTTCGGCAGCACGACCGCGTTGTAGTTCGTCGACGCCAGCGTGTACGGGAAGTCCACGAACGGCGTCTGCAGGTGGAACGTGACCTCGTAGGTGCCGGTCTTCTTGGCGCCGCCGGGGGCCAGCACGCCCTTGAAGTTCGTCAGCGCGCTGGAATCGGACGCCGGGTTCACCAGCCGCTCGAACGTGGCGACCACGTCGTCGGCGGTCAGCGCGCTGCCGTCGTGGAAGGTGACGCCCTGCCGGATCGCGACGGTCCACACCGACGCGTCGGCGTTCGGCTTCCAGCTCGTTGCCAGCACTGGCTGCAGCGAGTTGTCTGGCTTGACCCAGATCAGGTACTCGGCAACCTGCTGCACGATGTTGATCGAGCCCGAGTCGTACATGGTGACCGGGTCGACCGCGGCCACCGGCGCCGACGAGGCGACGCGGATCGTGCCGCCGTGTCTCGGGGAACCGGCGGCCGCCGGGCTGGACGGGGCCGGCGCCGAGCTGCCGCACGCCTCGAGCAGCAGGCCGGCGAACGGCACGCTGAGTCCGAGTACGCTCGCCCGCCGGAGCAGGTCGCGTCGGCTCAGCCGCTGCGCGCGCACCTCCTCTACCAGGTGGTGGCCGTAGTCGACGGCCGGGAATCTGTCAGTCATGGAGGCCTTCCGGTTCCTGATAGCTGGGATTAACGGCCCGCCGAGTTCTCGGTGAGCTCCGCGACGTACGGCCGGCCCTCGCGCCATGCGGCTATCTGCTCAGGGCGGCCGAACACCTTGAGGTAGTCCTCGACCCCGTCGGCGACCTGATCCCAGAGCAGGACCGGCTCGTAGTCGCTGTCGTCGGTCGCGAACGGCGCAAGCGGCTCGACCACGGTGTCGAGGCTCGGGTAGTAAAAGACAGCCGTGGACCTGCGGGTCACCGTCCCGCCGGCCACCACGCGGTGCCGCACGCCGCGCAGCCGGCCGTTCGTCCAGGCCGCCAGCAGCGTCCCTGAGAACACCTGCAGCGCGCCCGGCACGATCGGCACCGGCAGCCAGCTGCCGTCGGGCAACTGGACCTGCAGGCCCTCGTAGTCACCCTGCTGCGCGAGCACCGTCACCGCAGAACCGTCGGCGTGCTCGAGCAGCAGCAGCTTGTCCTCGTCGGCCGGGGTGTCGGGATAGGTCCAGGTCGGGTAGTTGTTCACGGTGAGCGTGAGGTAGGGCAGCTCGCTGCGCGGGAAGGTGTCCTCGCCGGTGCCGAGTACCTTGCCGTACAGCCGCAGTACCTGCTCGGCCACCTGCCGCGATGCGTCGATGTACGCGTAGGTCACGGCGCGCAGGTCCGGGTCGTCGCCTGGCCACACGTTCGCGTGCGCCCATAGCGCAAGGTGGTCCTCGGGCACGCCGGCCAGCCGGGCGTCGGCCGCGTTGTCGAACTGGCCGACGTTGAACCGCTCGAGTTCGAGCCGGCCGAAGTCGTCTGGCCACTGCCGCCAGCCCCGGTACGGATGTCCGGTCGGGCTGGCCAGCTGCGCCTTGTCTGCCCGTGGCAGGGCGAGCAGCCGCCCGGCCCGGCGGCTGAAGTCATCGATCAGCGCCTGGTCCACGCCGTGCCCGGTGACCTGGATGATGCCGATCTGCTCGGCCGCTGCCCTGACAGCGGCCAGCAGCTCGGCCGGCGCGTCGTCGGACAGGGCGGCTGCCAGGTCGATGACGGGAATGGTCGGTGTGGTCGTCACGGCATACGTCCCTTCGGCAGTTGCGTTCTGGCGGCCCGTTCCGTCAGGAGCTGGACCACTTGGTGATGGGTCGTGCTTGCGGCACGCCGTCCACGGTGATGTCGGTGTGCTCGTTGTAGAAGGCGATGAGGTTCTCGATCTTCGGCGTCTCCGGGATCGGCGCCGGGTAGCTCCACGCGATGTCGGTGAGCACCTGGTCGCCTGCCCGGGCCGACCAGTACACCGCCTCGCCCTTGTACGGGCAGCGGGACCGGGTCGCCGTCGGCGTCAGCAAGTCGAGCCTGACGTCAAGCTTTGGCAGGTAATAGCGGACCGGCAGGCCCGTCTCGAACAGCAGCCGCGGCCGCCGGCTGTCGGCCACCGTCACGCCGCCGATGCTGACCTGGACGTGCCGGGAGGAGTTCAGTACGTCGACCCGGTGATACGGGTCGCGCGGGTGCCGGAAGACCTCGTCGTCTTCCTCGTACCAGGCGTCGGCCTGGTCCCAGTAGAAGGCCACGTAGTCGGCGAGCTCGGGCACCGAGTCGATCGGCCGCGGGTAGGCCCAGACCGCGTTCTCGGCCCGGCCGGCGCTGGTCACGACCGAGTAGTAGGACGCGTCACCCTTGTACGGACAGTGCGTCGTGTGCGTGGTCGGCTCGAGCAGGTCGAACCGGACGTCCGAGCGCGGGAAGTAGTACACCGGCAGGTGACCCTGCTCGAACAGGTAGATGGTCCGGCTGCTGTCGGCGACCGCCTCGCCGCCGAAGAAGACCCGGATCCGGCGCTGGTTCGGCTCCGACCGCACCCGCCGCTCGGACGGCTGCGCGCGCTCGGCGTGCTTGATGTGCTCGGTCGTCTGCGACACTGCGATCTCCTTTGACTGTGCCGGGCTCAGGCGGTCAGCAGGCCGTCAATCCAGGCGGCCAGCGCTTCCGGCGCGAGCGCGACCGGGTCGTCGCCTGCGCCGGGAACTGAGCTGAACTGAACTGCGGCCGCGCCGCCCTGCGCGCTGGCGGGCGTCCCGGCCAGTGCGTAAACCGGCGTGCTCAGGTCGGCTACGGCGGCCCACAGCCCCGGATCAGCTGCGCTCGCGGCAGCATCGGCAGGCACGTTGCCAGGGTGGTGCCGCCACGCCCACGACCCGTCGGCGCCCAGTTCCAGCTCGCTGGCTACCTCCCGGTCGAGCTGCTCGGCCGGCCACCCCGGATGGCGCAGCCGCAGCGCGTCCGCCGCCTCCGCGGTGCTGCCGAATCGCGCTGCCGCGGGCTGGCCGGCCGGCCCGGCGGCAGCCGCCGCGGCTGCCTGCACCGAGCTGAGTCCTGGCAGCGGGTCGACCAGGACGATCTGCCGGATGGCCGGCGCGAGCTGCCTGGCGGCGATCGCGACCGCCACCTGGGCACCGAGCCCGGCGCCGACGAGCTGCTCGGCCTGCGGCGCGAACGAGCTGATCGCCTGGGCTACCGGCACGGCCAGCCGGCGCGCCAGGTACCGGCCGTCACGACGCCAGTTGGAGCGGCCGTGACCGGGCAGGTCGATGGCCACGCTGGGCCGCTGCAGTGCGATCGCCACCAGATCGAATGACCTCGCGCTGCGGGCGATGTCGTGCAGGAACACCACGCGGGCCGCGCCGTCGCCCCAGTGCACGCCGCTGACATGGCCCCCGGCAGGCACGTTGACCCAGCTTCTGCGCACCGGCGGGACCGTGTCAGCGCCGGCAGCGGTGAGGAACGCGAACTCACCGTCAAGTCGTGGGTTGGTCACAGGCATCGCAGCCATCCGTGAGCAGATCGGCGGGCTTGTCGGGGGAGCGACCCGCGGACTCTGACCAGTCTGAGACCGGATGGCTGATTAGTCAATATTTCTGATCGGTTTACTAGCCATATAGCCTGCAGGGGCTGATGCTAGGGCCGCAGGGGCGTGCTGTCCATGTCGCGGCAGCCTGGTGCTAGGGCCGCAGGGTACTGGTGCTAGGAATGCGTGCTCACCGGCAGGCCGGCCGCCTGCCAGGCACGGAACCCGCCGACCATGTCGGTCGCCAGGTGCAGGCCGAGATCCAGCAGCGAAGCGGCGGCCAGGCTGGAGGTGTACCCCTCGGAGCAGAACACCACGATCCGCAGGTCATAGTCGGCGGCCGGCAGCCTGGCTGCGGACAGCGGGTCGAACCGCCACTCAAGCACGTTCCGCTCGACGACGAGCGCGCCGGGGATCTCGCCCTCAGCGAGCCGTTGTGCCTGCGGGCGGATGTCGACCAGGACCGCGCCGTCGGCGGCGGCCTGCTGAGCCTGCCGTGGAGTCAGCCGGGAAAGCCGCCCCCGCGCGCCGGACAGCACTTCATCGATCGTCTGCGCACCAGCTGGCGTGGTCATCGATCCAACTCCGCGCGGTCGGCCGGCACCTGCCCGAGCCCGGCCCCGGTCATCTCGCTGCGGTACGCCGGCGGCAGCGGGCCAGCCGGGGCGTGCACAGCAGGGACCTGGACCGCCGCCAGCGGGCCGGCCGGGACCTGCACCGCCGGCGGTGACGTTACCGGCGCGTGCGCGCTCGGCACCGGCTCGGCCGCCAGCTTGCCGACCTCGGGCAGCCGCCAGCCCGCGTGCTGGGTGACAAGAGTCATTCCTATAAATCCCATCTGCTCTATAGGATTCGGCTGACTCTAACAGCTACGGCCGCGCGCGGCGGCATTTTCTGCTGCGGGCCGGTGATCGTGTTGCGCCCCCAGCAGGATTCGAACCTGCGCACTCGGCTCCGGAGGCCGATGCTCTATCCCCTGAGCTATGGGGGCTGGCGCCTGAAATCCCGGCGGCAGCGGCCTGCCGGGCGGAGTCAGCGTACCAGCACAAGTATCGGCGGACACGACGCTGATCTGCTCCCATCACTTCGGCAGAGCCGATACCCTCACGCCCGTGACGCAGGGACTTGGCCGGGTGCTCGTCGTCGACGACGACGAAGTCATCAGGCAGCTCATCGCCGTCAACCTCACGCTCGAGGGGTTTGACGTGGTGACCGCCGTTGACGGCAAGGACTGCCTGGACAAGGTCACCGAGGTCGGCCCCGACGTGATCACCCTGGACGTCATGATGCCGCGGCTCGACGGCTGGGTCACCGCCACCGCGCTGCGCAGGAACCCGGAAACCGCGCGGATCAAGGTGGTGCTGATCACCGCCAGGGCGCAGGAGGACGACCGGGACCGCGGCCGCGAGATCGGCGTGGATGCCTACCTCACCAAGCCGTTCGACCCGGCCGAGATGATCAGGGTGGTGCGCGAGCTGGCTGGCGCGCCGAGCAGCGCCTTCGACTGAGCCGCGGACGGCTCTAGCCTGAACCAGTGATTCCGGGCGACCTGGGCGCCGAGCTGTCGTCGGCGATCGCCGCGCTGATCGCCGACGGTCAGCTGCCCGCCACCGCAGCCAGGGTGGCTGCCGCTGGCACCTGGCGGCCCGCGCCCGACGGCGACCCGGCCGGTTACGCCACCTCGCTGCCGATCGCGCTATCCCGCGCTACCGGTCAGCACCCGGCGGCGATCGCCAGGCTGCTGGCGGCCAGGCTCGGGCCGGCCGGCTGGATCACCGCTGCCCAGCCGGCCGCGGCCGGTTTCCTGACCATCAAGGTCAGCGAGGATGCGCTGGCCGCGGTCGCGGCAAGGACCGCGGCGGCCGGCCTGTCCTGCGCACGCAGCGAGGTGCTGGCCGGCACCACTGTCAAGGCCGCCGCGTTGCCCAGGCTGCCCGCCGACTCCTGGCAGGCCGCATGGCACGCCCAGCGCGCGGGCCTGACCTGCAGGCTCGCCGTGGCCGCAGGCGCGACTGAGGAACAACACCCATCGGGCAGGGAACGACGAGCAGCACCAGCCATGCCGCCCGCCGCCGACGCCGGTTCACTGCGGGCCGCGGTCGCGTATTCGGGCGAGGACGCGGTCCGCTACCTGCTGGCCCGGACCACGCCGAGCCGGCGGGCGGCAGTTGGCCGGGCTCCAGGCGTTACCTATCTGGTAGCAGATCCGTACTACGCGGTGATGCTCGCGCACGCGGACGCGGCGGCGGCGGGCCGCTGGGCGACCGCGCTCGGGCTTGGCGGCGTCGCCGTTCCCGATCGGCTGGCGGCCCTGCTGAGCCAGCCGCGGCAGCGGTCGGTGCTCGGCCTGCTGTCCTGGCT
>JASHQL010000518.1 GCA_030039155.1 Streptosporangiaceae bacterium
GACCCCGATCAGCGCCGGCCGGCACCGGGAGGTCGTCGACCTGGCCGGCACGCTGCGCGCGGTCACGCTGCGGCCGTACGGGCCGAGCCTGAGCATGCAGGCCGAGCTCTGGGACGGCACCGGCTGCGTGCAGCTGGTCTGGCTCGGCCGGCGCAACATCGCCGGCGTGCAGCCAGGCCGGCGCATCGTGGTGCACGGCAGGCTCACCACCATCAACGGCGAGCCCGCCATCTACAACCCGCTCTACGAGCTGCGGGCGTCCGGCGGCTCGCCGGGCGAGCCGGAGTCCGGCAAGCTGAACCGGTAGCCCATGCCGGTCTCGGTCAGCAGGTACCGCGGCGCTGACGGGTCAGGCTCCAGTTTCCTGCGCAGGTTGGCCATGTACACGCGCAGGTAGTTGGCCTCGTTCTGGTAGCCGGGGCCCCACACCTCCTGCAGCAGCTGGCGCTGGGTGACGAGCCGGCCGGCGTTGCGGATCAGCACCTCGAGCACCTGCCATTCGGTCGGCGTCAGCCGGACGTTCCCGCCGTGCTGGCCGCCGGGCGCCGCCCTGGTGACCTGCTTGGCGGCAAGGTCGACCACGAAATCGGCGGTCCTGATCACCGGCTCGTCCGGAGCCGGCGAGGCACGGCGGACCGCTGCCCGCAGCCTGGCCAGCAGCTCGTCCATGCCGAACGGCTTGGTCACGTAGTCGTCAGCGCCGGCATCGAGCGCCGCGACCTTCTGGCTCTCCTGGCCCCAGGCCGACAGCACGATGATCGGCGTCGAGGTCCAGCCCCGCACTCCCCTGATCACCTCGGTGCCGTCCATGTCCGGCAGGCCGAGGTCGAGGATCAGCACGTCGGGCCGCTCCCTGGCCATCGCCGCCAGCCCGGACGCGCCGTCGGCCGCGGTGCTCACCTCGTACGCGCGGGCAGTCAGGTTGATCCGCAGTGCCCGCAGGATCGGCGCCTCGTCGTCGATGACCAGCACCCTGGTCATGAATCGGCGGCCGCGGCGGCCGGCAGCGAGGGCCCGGCGGCCTGGCGCATGGCAGGCGCGACCGGCAGCAGCACCTGCATGGTCAGCCCGCCGCCTGGCGTGTCGGCGGCGGTCACCGAGCCGGCCATGGCATCGAGGAAGCCCTTGACCACCGCGAGCCCGAGCCCGACGCCGCCGGCCAGCGCGGCGTCGGCGCCGTTCGGCGGCCCGAGTCGCTGGAACGGCTCGAACATCCGCTGCTTCAGCTCGTCCGGCACGCCCTTGCCGTGGTCGATGATCTCCAGCAGCACGCCGTTGCGGCGCGCCCTGGCCCGCAGCTCCGGCGGCAGCCCGGCCGGCGAGTAGGCGAGCGCGTTCGCGAAGAGGTTGGCGAGCACCCGCTCCAGCAGGCCGGGGTCGGTGTGCACGAGCGGCAGCCCGTCGGGCACCGCAAGCAGCAGCCGTGACCCGCCGTCAAGCCCGCGCAGCGCGACCGGGGCGACCTCGTCGATCGCGGTCGGCCGGAGGAACGGCTGCAGCGAGCCGGTCGACAGCCGGCTCATGTCGAGCAGGTTCCCGATCAGCGCATCCAGCCGGTCGGCGGACTGCTCGACGGTGGCCAGCAGCGCGGCCTGATCGGCGGGCGCCCAGTCCACGTCGGTCTGGCGCAGCGTGCTGACGCTTGCCTTGATCGAGGCCAGCGGCGTGCGCAGGTCATGGCTGACCGCGGCGAGCAGCGCGGTGCGCATCCGGTTCCCGGCCGCCAGCGCCTCTGACTGGGCGGCCTGGGTGCGCAGCCGGTCCCGGTCGAGTGCCGCCGCCGCCTGCGCCGCGAACCCGTCGAGCAGCCTGGCCGGCACCGGCCGCGGCTGCCCGGCTATCACCAGCGCGACATCCGCGCGGGCCAGCACCCTGACCTCGGGGCTGGCCGGCTCGGCCGCACCGCTGGCGGCGATGCTGACCCACTGCCCGCCGGCTCGCTCAAGCAGCTCTGCCCTGCCGCCCCTGGTGCTGGTCAGGTGGCCGAGCACCGCGGCCGGGGTGTCGGCGCCACCGAGCACCGTCTGGCCGAGGGCAAGCAGCTGCGCCGCCTCCTCGGTGCTGCGCGCCGCCTGGCTGGCCCGCAGCGCGGCCAGGTGCACCACGCTGCTCACGGTCACCGCCACGGTGATGAACAGCAGCAGCGCCAGCAGGCTCTTGCCGTCGGCGATCGTGAGGGTGTGCACCGGCGGCGTGAAGTACCAGTTGACCAGCAGGCTCGCGGTCACCGCGGCGAGCAGCGCGGGCCAGAACCCGCCGACGATGGCGATCGCCACCACGGCCACCAGGTACATCAGCAGGTCGTCACCGAGGTCCAGATGCAGGCCGGAAGCCGAGAGCGCGAGCGTCAGCAGCGGCAGCACCAGCAGCAACAGCACGCCCGCGATGATCCGCCGCACCCCGATCCCGCCGGTCAGGTCAGGCAGCGGCCTGCGCCTGGCCGCAGCGGCCTGCGGCTGGCCTGAGCCTGCCGCGCGGTCCGCGACCGCGTCCTTGCGGCCGGCCGGGACGGCCTGCCAGGACTGGACCGCACGCTGGCCGGCCGGCCCGACCAGCTGGTCGTCGCCGGTGGCACCGGTGTGCACGTCCACAACCCACAGTGTGACCGACGATCCGATCCTGCGCACGACCACGCCTGCGCACAGGCCGGCGATCGCGCAGCCGCCGATGACCAGGGCGGCGAGCCAGGCGTCGGTGTGGGCCAGCTGCAGCTGCGCGTACGGCGGCCTGGAGAAGCCGATGACGGTCAGCCAGCCGATGACGGCCAGCACCGGGGACACGGCCAGCTCGGCCACCGCGGCGCCGGCCAGCACGATCGCGGCGGCGAGGCCGAGCACCCAGCCTGCGGAGAGCCCGCCGCCAGAACTCGCGGCGATCGCGCCGACCACCAGCAGCGCCCCGAACCCGGCAGGCAGTGCCAGCGGGGCGGCAATGCCGCGGCGGCGGCGCTGTCCGGCCTGGCCGGACCGGCCGGCCTGGCCGGCTCCGAAGTTCTCCATCGCACTGCCAGTTCACCGCGCGATGGCCGGATCGCCGTCAGCCTTGATGACTCCTTAACGCCCGCGCCGGATCTCTTGACGCTGCCTTAGCGCTCGGGGATCCAGCGGGCCGTCCGCTGGGCCGCACCGCGCTGACCGGCAGCCGCCTGCTGACCGCCAGACCGACCAGGCCGGTCACCGCGGCGATGGCGAACGCGATGCTCACCCCGGAAGCCAGCCGCCAGCCGAGTGTCTGCGACGCCGTCACCGCCGCGCCGCCGATCCCGATGCCGAGCGCGGTACCGAGCGTGTCGGCCAGGCTGAGCGACGCCGACGCCCAGCCCTCCCGGCCTGGCGGCGCCTCGGCCAGCATGATCAGCGTGAGCGGCGCGTACGCCAGGCCGATGCCGAACCCGGCGACGGTCCAGGCGGCGATGGCGACCGCCACCGGCACCTGCGGGTGTATCGCGGCGGCCATCGCCGCCATCCCGGTCAGCACGATCGCCAGGCCAACCCGGACCAGCCGCCGGCCCGGCCAGACGTCGTTGAGCCTGGCCTGCAGCCAGGCACCGCCGGTCCACGCCAGCGTCGCCCCGGTCACCGCCAGCCCGGCGAGCGCCGGCGTGTGGTGCCTGATCGTGGTGATGGTGAGCGTCACGTACGCGTCGGCGCCGAAGAAGGTGAACGTCAGCAGGCCCCGGCTCAGGATCGTCGCGGGCAGCCCCGGCCGTGCCCGCAGCGCGCCGGCCGGCAGCAGCCGCCGCAGCACCACCAGGCCGAGGCCGGCGCCGGCCAGCACCAGCAGACCGCCGG
>JASHQL010000519.1 GCA_030039155.1 Streptosporangiaceae bacterium
GGTCAGGGGCGCCGGCAAGGCCGGGCTCAGCCACGGCGCCATCGCCGGCCTCGGCGCCGCAGCCGCCGTCGTCACCGTCGGCGCGGCGGTCACCGTCGTGGTGGTGACGCACCACCATCATTCGCAGCCGACGGCCAGCTCAGCGATCGCGGCCGGGCTGACCGCGAAGTGGACAGCCGCCGAGCTGACGATCGGCCCGCGGTCGCTCGGCGCGGTCACCGTCGGCATGACCATCCCGCAGGCATCAACAGCGGCTGGCGTGCGGCTCGTTCCGGTGGGCGACGGAGTATCCGATCCCGTGCACGGGCCGCATGGCCTGTCGGTCGGCGAAGGCGGCCCCGGAGTTGGCTGCGTGGCCGCAGCCGAGATCGCCGGCGTTCCCAAAATTGTCACGCAGCAAGGCTTCCCGCTCGGCGGCACCCTGGCCGAGCTCAAGCACGTCTATGGCAGCAAGCTGCACTACGTTCCCAGGCCGGCCTTCGGGATCTCGCCGACCGCCGGCTGGGTGGTCAGGCTGCACGGCGGGAACCTGGCGTTCGTGCTCGGCGGCGTCGGCTATGCCAAGCCGGGCCGGATCGACTTCATCATCGGCGGACCCGGCGTCGTGCCGAGTACCGAGTGCGCCTGACCGTGAGCCGGGTGGCTATCGCCCGCCTCGTCCTAGACTGGTCGGCATGACGAGCCAAGCAGCCGACGTCATCGGGGCCGGCTACGACCCGGACAGCCTGGAGGCGTACCGCCGCGAGCTGACCGGCTTCTGCTACCGGATGCTCGGCTCGGCGTTCGAGGCAGAGGACGCCGTGCAGGAGGTCATGCTGCGCGCGCTGCGCGCTGGCCGGGACTTCGAGGGCCGGTCAAGCCTGCGCACCTGGCTGTACCGGATCGCCAGCAACGTCTGCATCGACCAGCTGCGCGGCCGCAGCCGCCGGGCCTGGCCGGCCGGGCTCGGCCCGGCGTCGCCGCCGGACGCCGAGCACCTGGGGCCGATGCTGCCAGAGCATGCCTGGATCACCCCGGTCCCGGACGCTCGCGCGCTGCCATCAGACGGCGATCCGGCCGAGATCGCCGCCGCGAAGGAGACGGTCAGGCTCGCCTTCGTCACCGCGCTGCAGTTCCTGCCGGCCAGGCAGCGGGCGGCGCTGGTGCTGTGCCAGGTGCTGCGCTTCGAGGCAGCCGAGGTAGCCGAGCAACTCGACACCACCACCGCCGCGGTGAACAGCGCAGTGCAGCGGGCGCGCGCCACGCTGGCCAGCCTGCCGCCAGACGAGCGGCCGACCGACGTCACGAACGATCACGCCGAGTTGCTCGCCCGCTACGTCGACGCCTTCGAGCGCTACGACATCGGCACCCTGATCGGCCTGCTGCAGGAAGACGCGGTGCAGTCGATGCCGCCGTTCGCGATGTGGCTGCGCGGCGCTGCCGACATCGGCCAGTGGATGGTCGGCCCCGGCGCGGGGTGCCGCGGCTCGCGGCTCATCGCGACCGCGGCCAACGGCTGTCCTGCCCTCGGCCAGTACCGCATCGACCCGGCAGGCGGCCACGCGCCGTGGGCCTTGCACGTGCTCGAGGTCTGCGGCGGGCGGGTCGCGGGCATCCATGCGTTCCTCGATGCCGCGCACCTGTTCCCGCTGTTCGAGCTGCCGGCGCACCTGGATGTCTGAACCGTCCCGAGTATCCGGAGGGTTACCTCCACAAAGCTGCGGCCAGGGCTGACGCGGATTTAGGATCGCGTTGGCGGGTCGTGCGAACCGGATCCGCCGCCGTGCGCGCTATGCGAGGAGGCCCAGTGGGCAGCTGGCAGCTTGACCCTTACCACACGCAAGTTGAGTTCTCGGCAAGGCACCTCGGCATGATGACGGTGCGTGGCCATTTCGCCGAGGTCAGCACGACCGCGGACATCGATCCGGACAACCCTGAGGCGGCGCAGGTCGAGGTCACGATCCAGGCCGCCAGCGTCCGCACCAACCACGAGGTGCGGGACAACGACGTCCGCTCGTCGAACTTCCTTGACGTGGAGAACTTCCCCACGATCACCTTCAAGAGCACCGGCGTCCGGACCAAGGACGCCGACCTGTACGAGCTCACCGGCGACCTCACCATCAAGGGCACCACCAGGCCGGTCACGCTCGAGGTGGCGAAGTACGGCGAGTTCAACGACCCGGGCATGATGGGCCACCGGATCGCCTACAACGCGCACACGAAGATCGACAGGCGCGACTTCGGCCTCACCTTCAACATGCTGCTTGACGGCAGGTGGGTCGTCAGCGACGAGATCCAGATCACGATCGAGGGCGAGCTCGTCGAGCAGAAGGAAGAGCAGGCGGCGGCCGAGTCAGCGAGCTGACCCAGGCGCCGGCTATCGCCGGCCGCACCCTGGGGTCGGCCGGCGGTAGCTGGCAGACTGCAACGGACGCGATGGAGGTAGCGCCGTCATGCCCGTTGTGCTGCTCGAAGTCGAAGGCCAGGTCGCTACGGTCACCCTGAACCGGCCGGAGCGGCGGAACGCGATCTCCGGCGAGCTGCTGCGTGACCTGCACCGGCTGCTCGCCGAGCTGGACGCGCGCGGCGACATCAGCGCGATCGTGCTGACCGGCGCCGACCCGGCGTTCTGCGCCGGGCTTGACCTGGCCGAGCTGGCCGATCCCGGCAGCGGCCTGGCCGGCTCGGCCGCCGCCGCCGCGCTGCCGAGGCTGACCACGCTGCTGATCGGCGCGGTCAACGGCCCGGCCGTCACCGGCGGCCTCGAGCTGGCGCTCGGCTGCGACTTCCTGGTCGCCTCTGACCGCGCCATGTTCGCCGATACGCACGCCAGGATCGGCATCCAGCCAGGCTGGGGCCTGACCGTGCAGCTGCCGGAGGCGGTCGGGCTGCGCCGGGCCAGGGAGATGAGCGCCACCGGCAACTTCGTGGACGCGCGGACCGCGCTCTCCTGGGGGCTGGTCAATCACGTGGTGCCGCACCAGGACCTGCTGCCGGTCAGCAGGCAACTCGCCGCCGACGCGGCATCCGCCGACCAGGACGCACTGCGCACGCTGCTCACCACCTACGCCGAAGGCGCGCTGGTCAGCCGGGGCGAGGCGGTCCGGCTCGAAGCGCAGACGCACGCGCGCTGGCACGCCGCCGGCATCGACGCCGACCAGGTCAGCGAGCGCCGCACCGCGATCATCGAGCGCGGCCGCAGCCAGCAGCCCTCCATCCAGCAGCCCTCCATCCAGCAGCCGTCCGGCCAGCAGCCCGCCGGCCGGTGACCCGGCGATGCTGATCGACTGCGCCAGCCACGTCGCCGCGACTCCCGCCGAGGTCGCCACCGCCGCGGCCGCTGCCGAGCAAGCCGGCTACGACGGCTTCGCGGCCGCGGAGACCAAGCACGACGTGTTCACCGCGCTCACCCTTGCCGCCACCGCCACCTCGCGGATCAGCCTGGAGTCCGGCATCGCCGTGGCGTTCGCGCGGAACCCGATGAGCGTCGCCGTGCTCGCCAACGACCTCCAGCTCATCTCGGCCGGCCGGTTCAAGCTCGGCCTCGGCTCGCAGGTCAGGCAGCACATCGAGCGCCGGTACGCGATGCCGTGGGACCGCCCCGCCGCGCGGATGGAGGAGTTCATCGGCGCGGTCCGCGCGATCTGGTCGAGCTGGGCCACCGGCAGCAGGCTGGCGTTCCGCGGCGAGTTCTACCAGCACACGCTGATGACCGAGTTCTTCAACCCAGGGCCGAACCCGCACGGCAACCCGCCGATCCTGCTGGCCGCCGTCGGGCAGCGGATGACCGCGGCCGCCGGCCGGGTCGCCGACGGCATGCTCTGTCACAGCTTCACCACCGAGGCCTACCTGCGCGAGCGAACGCTGCCGGCGCTGCGCGCGGCGCGCGGCTCGCTCGACGGCTTCACGCTCAGCCTGCCGGTCTTCGTGATCCTCGGTCGTGACCAGGCGAGCCGGGCGGCCGCGACGCAGGCCGTGCGCGCGCAGATCGCGTTCTACGGCTCGACTCCCGCCTACCGCCCGGTGCTCGACCTGCACGGCTGGGGCAGCCTGCACGAGCAGCTCAACCGGCTGTCCCGGCTGCAGGCGTGGGCCGAGATGGCCGACCTGATCGACGACACCGTGCTCGACGCGTTCGCGGTGGCCGGCCAGCCGGCGGCGGTAGCCGCAAGCCTGCTTGCCAGGTACGGCGACGTGATCGACCGGATGTCGCTCTACACGCCGTACCCGGTGGACCAGGACCTGGTCGCCGCCACCACCGCCGCGCTCCGCGCCGGCTAGCCCGCAGCACTCGCTGCGCGCCGCCTAGCCCACGCCACCCGCTCCCGCCTAGCCCACGCCACCCGCTCCCGACTCCCCCACGCCATCCGCTCCCCGGCTCCCCCACGCGCCGCGCCGCTCGCCACCGCACCACCGTGATCATGGAGCTGCGCGAGCCTCCGTTCGCGTGCCCGTGACCTGCCCGCTTGACATATTGCGCGCTGTGCTTGATATAGTTTGCATACCACCACTGAGGGAGGACCCCGATGA
>JASHQL010000520.1 GCA_030039155.1 Streptosporangiaceae bacterium
TGGCCGCGAGCCGCTGAGCCCGCGCTACCCGTCGGCTGCGACGCTTGCCGCGATGGCCGCGAACCGCGTCGCCTCCGGCGCGCCGCCAGGCCCGGTCGAGCCGCTCTATCTGCGCCGGCCAGACGCGAGGGAGCCAGGCAAGCCCAAGCGAGTGACAGCATGACCGCGCTGCGGCAGATGACCACCGCGGACCTGGCTGGCGTAATGGATCTCGAGCTGGCGCTGTTCGGCGAGGAGTCGTGGTCGCGCGAGATGCTGGCAGGCGAGCTGCGGCAGCAGCCAGGCAGCCGCCACTACCTGGTGGCCGAGGACGAGGCCGGCCAGGTGATCGGCTACGGCGGACTGCTGGCCGCCGGCACGCAGGCGGACGTGGTGACGCTCGCGGTCGCCGCGGCCAGGTGGGGCCAGGGCATCGGCTCGCAGCTCCTCGCCGCGTTGCTTGACGAGGCGCGCCGCCGCGGCTGCGCCGAGGTCTTCCTCGAGGTGCGGATGGACAACGTGCGCGCGCAGCGGCTGTACCGCGACCGCGGGTTCACCGAGATTGGCATCAGGCGCGGTTACTACCAGCCGTCCGGCGCGGACGCGCTGGTGATGCGCCTCGACCTGGCCGCCGAGCCCGTTGACGGGCCGCGATGACCGGGCCGCTGGTGCTCGGCATCGAGACCTCCTGCGACGAGACAGGTGCCGGGATCGTGCGCGGGAACGAATTGCTCGCCGACGCTGTCGCGTCCAGCGTCGATGAGCACGCGCGATTCGGCGGGGTGGTGCCCGAGGTGGCGAGCCGCGCGCACCTGCAGGCCATGGTGCCGGCGGTCGACCGGGCGCTGGCCACCGCGGGCGTCAGCGCCAGCGAGCTCGACGCGATCGCGGTCACCGCCGGCCCCGGGCTGGCCGGCGCGCTGCTGGTCGGGGTGTCTGCGGCCAAGGCGTACGCGCTGGCCCTCGGCAAGCCGCTGTACGGGGTGAATCACCTGGCCGCGCACGTCGCGGTGGACCAGCTCGAGCACGGGCCGCTGCCGACGCCGGCGATCGCGCTGCTGGTGTCGGGCGGGCACTCCTCGCTGCTGCTGGTGCCCGACCTGGCCGGTGCGGTGGTGCCGCTCGGCGCGACCATCGACGACGCAGCGGGCGAGGCCTTCGACAAGGTCGCCAGGGTGCTCGGGCTGCCGTTCCCCGGCGGACCGCACATCGACAGGGTGGCGCGAGACGGGGACGAGCAGTTCGTTACCTTCCCGAGGGGCAAATACCACGACGGGACCTTTGACTTTTCCTTCTCCGGGCTGAAGACGGCGGTCGCGCGCTGGGTGGAGGCGCGGGAGGCGGCGGGCGAGCCGGTGCCGGTTGCCGACGTCGCCGCGTCGTTCCAGCAGGCGGTGGCCGACGTGCTCACCCGTAAGGCGGTCGACGCCTGCCTGGCCCGCGGCGTGCCGCAGCTGATCATCGGCGGCGGGGTCGCGGCGAACTCCAGGCTGCGCGCCCTGGCCGCGCAGCGGTGCGAGGCGGCCGGCATCGCGCTGCGGGTGCCGCGGCCTGGCCTTTGCACCGATAACGGCGCGATGGTCGCGGCGCTCGGCGCCGAGCTGCACGCCCGCGGGGCGCAGCCATCGGCGCTTGACTTCGCCGCCGACTCGGCATTGCCAGTGACGCAGGTCACTGCCTGATTGGCCGGCCGGGCGGCGGTTGCGGGCACCCCGGTTTGACTGCGGCGAGTTGGGCGGGCTACTGTTCGAGACTGGCACTCGCTAGGGTAGAGTGCTAACGCGACGAGTTGGTCTGACACCCGCGACGGCAGGCCGACATGGTCGCCCTCTCTAAAAGTCAGCTAACCCTTTCCGGAGGGGGAGGTCAGATCATGGCGACCGCCACCAAGGTTGTTCTCAAGCCGCTCGAAGACCGGATCGTGGTGCGCCCGCTCGAGGCAGAGCAGACCACCGCATCCGGCCTGGTGATCCCCGACACCGCCAAGGAGAAGCCCCAGGAGGGCGAAGTCCTGGCAGTCGGTCCTGGCCGGTTCGACGACGCCGGTGCCAAGCGCGTCCCGATGGACGTCAAGGTCGGCGATGTCGTGCTGTACAGCAAGTACGGCGGCACTGAGGTGAAGTACCACGGCGAGGAGTACCTGGTGCTCTCCGCCCGCGATGTGCTCGCGATCGTCGAGAAGTAGCGAGCAGCTCGCGCAGCGCGGGCCTGGCCCGCGGCTGGCGGCATGTTTGCCGCCTGACACCGCCCCGGCCCTGATCGCTGCTCGCGGAGGCAACTCCCGCGGGTGGTGGCGAGGGCCGGGGCGGTGGCGTGATGACAACCAGACGACTACAAGGGCTGAGGTAGCAGCAAATGGCAGCCAAGAGCTTGGAATTTGACGAGGAAGCGCGGCGCGCGCTTGAGCGCGGTGTCAACCGCCTCGCCGACGCCGTGAAGGTGACGCTCGGCCCGAAGGGCCGCAACGTCGTCATCGACAAGAAGTGGGGTGCGCCGACCATCACCAATGACGGCGTCACCGTGGCACGCGAGATCGAGATCGAGGACCCGACCGAGAACCTTGGCGCACAGCTGGCCAAGGAGGTCGCCACCAAGACCAACGACGTGGCCGGTGACGGCACCACCACGGCGACGGTGCTGGCCCAGGCCATGGTGGCCGAGGGGCTGCGCAGCGTGGCGGCGGGTGCCAACCCGATCTCGCTCAAGCGCGGCATCGACGCCGCGGCGAGCGCCGTGGCCGAGGACCTGCTCAAGTCCGCGCGTGACGTGGAGGAGCAGACCGAGATCGCCAACGTGGCGACGATCTCCGCGCAGGACCCGAAGATCGGCGAGGTCATCGCCGAGGCGTTCGACAAGGTCGGCAAGGACGGCGTGATCACCGTCGAGGAGGCGCCGACCATGGGTATCGAGCTCGAGTTCACCGAGGGCATGCAGTTCGACAAGGGCTACATCTCGGCGTACTTCAGCACCGACCCTGAGCGGATGGAGGCGGTCCTTGAGGACGCCTACATCCTGCTGAACGGCGGCAAGATCTCCTCGATGGCCGAGTTCCTGCCGATCCTGGAGAAGATCGCGCAGACCAAGAAGCCGCTGCTGGTCATCGCCGAGGACGTGGACGGCGAGGCGCTGTCCACGCTGGTGGTCAACAAGATCCGCGGACTGCTGAACGTAGTCGCGGTGAAGGCCCCTGGCTTCGGTGACCGGCGTAAGGCGATGCTCGGCGACATGGCCGTGTTCACCGGCGGCCAGGTGGTCAGCGAGGAGGTCGGGCTCAAGCTGGACATGGTCGAGCTTGACGTGCTCGGCCAGGCCCGCCGGGTGGTGGTGAACAAGGACACCACCACGATCATCGACGGGGCCGGCGACCAGGCCGCGGTGGACGACCGGATCAGGCAGCTGCGGACCGAGATCGAGAACACCGACTCGGACTGGGACCGGGAGAAGCTGCAGGAGCGGGTGGCCAAGCTGGCCGGCGGCGTTGCGGTGCTGAAGGCCGGCGCGGCGACCGAGGTCGAGCTGAAGGAGAAGAAGCACCGGCTGGAGGACGCCATCTCGGCGACCCGTGCCGCCATCGAGGAGGGCATCATCCCCGGCGGCGGCAGCGCCCTGGTGCAGGCCGCCGGCAAGCTCGGCGACCTGGGCATGAAGGGTGACGAGGCGACCGGCGTGCAGGTGGTGCGCGCCGCGCTCACCGCGCCGGCCAGGTGGATCGCGGAGAACGCGGGTGCCGAGGGCGGCGTGGTCGTCGGCAAGATCGCCGAGCTGCCCGCCGGGCACGGCTACAACGCCGCGACCGGCGAGTTCGGCGACCTGGTGGCCCAGGGCGTGATCGACCCGGTCAAGGTGACCCGTTCCGCGGTGCAGAACGCCGCCTCGATCGCGGGCATGCTGCTCACCACCGAGGCGATCGTGACCGAGAAGCCGGAGCCGCCGGAGCCGGTGGCCGCGGGCGGCCACGGCCACCAGCACTAGGCAAACCAGGCAGCAGAGCACCAGGCTCAGCCGCCGCGCCCGTGCCGGGTTGCGGCGGCTGAGCTGTCTGTCAGGGCAGGCTGCCGTGGATGGCGATCATGCCGTAGGGATTCGGGCCGCCCGGCTCGACGAACCCGACGCCCCACACCGAGGTCGTGCCGGGGATCACCGCGATCGACAGGATGCCGGCGGTCTCGCCGCCGAGCTTGCCCGGCGCCGTGCCGACCCAGCGGCTGCCGGTGAAGTGGATGTCAGGGCCGAGCCAGACGCCGCTCCGTCCGTCGGAAATGAGCGGGCTTGCGGAACCTGGCGTCCTGAGCGCGCGCGGGGCTACGAACGTGCGCCAGCGCCGCCCGTTCCAGTGCAGCAACCGGCCGGTCTCGGCTCCTGAGGCTGTGGACAGCGGGGCGTCCACCCAGACGTTGGCCGGCGACACGGCCGCCACGCCGGTCAGCGAGAAGGTGCGGAGCCTCGGCAGCGTCTTGACCTGATGCCAGCCATGGCTCCATCGGTATCCGACGAGGACTCCCGGCCGCTGCGGCGCAAGCGGGTGGCCGCCGTACACCCCGACGATCCAGACGTTGCCCGCCGCCGAGCCGGAGAGCGCGTCGACGGCGATGTGCACGGTTGAATCCGACCACGACGTGCCGTTCCAGTGGGCCATCGGCGTCGTGCAGCGCTTCCGGTTGTTGTTGACGCAGGTCGGCACGCCGGCCACCCAGACATCAGTCGGGCTCAGCGCGACCAGCTCGTTCGCGAGCACCGGCGACGGCTCGGTGAGCCACTGCGACCCG
>JASHQL010000052.1 GCA_030039155.1 Streptosporangiaceae bacterium
GGCCGGATCTGCGGCATGGCGCGCTGCACGCCGCCGGTGGCCGGCTCGGCGACGGCAGGCTGCGGCGCATCATCGCGCTGCTCGCGTTCGTGCTCGACCGCGATCCTGATCCGCTCAAGCATCGGCTCCGGCATTGCCGGGTGCGCTCGCGACGGGGCCTGCGGCCCCTGCTGGCGTCCCGGCGCACGCCGAGATGGGAGCGGAGCGCTGCTCTCGTTCCCCATGTGACCCCCCAGGGCATGCGCATACTGCAAATGGCGCTCCCCGAAGGACACTGGAGCACAAAGCGGTTCAAGAAAGCAACTACGCGCGTTCACCGCGCCGATTCCGTTACTTCTCGTATTCAGGCAGTTACAGCATGCTTACGCAGAGTAGGCTGTGCTCCGGTCGGCTCCGCGCGCCCGCGAGTATCGGCCAGTTTAGGAAATTTGGCGCAACGGGACACATTGTTGCGAGGGAAACAGTAGTTTCAGTGCCAGCGCCCCGCACGCGGGGCTGCATGCTGGCGGCGAAGCGGCCGCCCGCAGAGATCGGGCCCGGGGGGGCTGCAAAAAGCGTTGCCCTCGCGTATGCCTTCGGCAGCGAGGCTGGGTACGCAGATGGACGACAGGGCGACGGATAGCTGGGAGGCCTTCCGGCGTCGTCCGCCGCCTGCACAGGCGGCCGCGGAGGACGCCTTCGCCGGCTTCGGCGCGGCCGGGCCGCCGTGGTCAGCCGGGCCGGTCGGCCGCGGTCAGCTCGCCGATCCCGATCCCGGCTACCGCGGCGCAATCGCGCAGCCGCGATCGGACCGGCCGCAGTCGGCGCAGCCGGGCTCTGGCCAGCCAGCTGCAGGGCCGCGTGCGCCATTCGGGGTTCCGCCGGTCATCGGCTTGATTGCCGTGCTGACCGTGCAGGCCGTCCTTTCCATCAGGCTCATCCGCGGGAATACCGCATATCAGGATGAAGCCATGTACCTGTGGGCCGGCCACCTGATGTGGGCGCACTGGCTGCACGGCGCGACGATCCCGCCGTTCCAGGCCTATTTCGGCGGCGCACCGGTGCTGTATCCGCCGATCGGCGCCATTGCCGACAGTCTCGGCGGGCTAGCCGCAGCCAGGGGGCTGTCGCTGGCCATGCTGCTCGGGGTCACCGCGCTGCTCTGGACGATGACCAGGCGACTCTACGGAGACCGGGCCGCGTTCTTTGCCTCGGCGCTGTTCGCCGTCGCGGGGCCGGTCCTGCTGCTTGGCGCGTTCGCGGCCTGCGACTCGCTGTCCCTGCTGCTGCTCGCCACCGCCGCCTGGTGTGCCGTCAGGGCCGGCCAGCGCTCGGACGCGACCGGCTGGATGATCACCGGCGGCGTCGCGCTCGCGCTGGCGAACGCGACGCAGTACACCTCGCTGCTGCTCGATCCGGTCGTGGTGCTGCTCGCCGTGCTGGTCGCCAATCCGAAGCCCGGCGGCAAGGCAGCGCTCGGCCGCGGGGCCACCATGCTCACCGTGCTCGCCACCTTGCTGATGATCGGCATCCTGGTCGGCGGCGAGTATTACGTCACCGGTGCCGACCTCACCCTGTCGCCTGCCGCCTACGGCTCGGCCACCGCGGCGACGACGCTGGCCAAGACCGGTACCTGGACCGGCGTGGTGGTGGCGCTCGCGCTGTGCGGCGTGCTCGTCGCCTGGTTCGGGCGGTCGGACAAGCAGCGCTGGCTGATCACGCTGCTGGCCGTCGCCGCGCTGATCGTGCCGGCCGAGCAGCTGATCCTCGGCATGGCGCCGGACCTCGGCAACTACACGGTGCCTGGCATCTTCTTCGCCGCCATCGCCGCCGGGTTCGGCGTCGACCGGCTCTGCGCTGCCGCGAACGAGCGTGCGGCGCAGGTCGTGGTGACCGGTGCGTTCGCGATCGCGCTCGCCTTCCCGGCGCTGATGGGCGCGCACGAGTCCAAGCAGCTTGCCCGCAGCTGGCCGAACTCAGACAGCTTCACCACGATCCTCGGCCCGCTGATCGACGGCGGCCACGGTCATCTGCTGATCGAGGATCCGAGGGTCGCCGAGTACTACCTGCCCGCCGGCAAGCAGTGGACGCGCTGGTCGAGCACCTGGGACGTGCACCTGCCGTCTGGCCGTGCCATCACCGCCGACAGCGCCGCGACGCCGGGCACGCCCGGCGAGTTCAGCCACCTGATCTCGGAAGGCTACTTCTCGGTAGTGGCGCTGAACTTCGCCGACACCGTCTCGCTCGACCACAGCCTGCAGCAGTTCCTGCGCGCCAACCGGCACTACCACATCGTCGAGGTGGTGCCGTACGGCCCCGGCACCTACGTGATCTGGCGGTGGGAGCGCAGCACCGTGTCCCAGGGCTACCGGCCCGACCTCGGCTCGCGGCACGGCAAGCGGCATCCGCGGGCCAGCGGCAGGGCCGGCCACCGGCACCGGAGCGGCGGATGAACACCACGATCGCCCCGAGCGGGCGGCACCGCCGGTCGAATCTGGTGCTGCCGGCGCCGCCCAACGACCGCGAGAAGTACCTCTACATTGACCGCAACCTGTTCTACCTGGCCACCTCGCTGGTCATCGGGGCGGGCACGCTGATCGTCAGCCAGATCGAGTTCGAGGCGCACAACCAGGTGCCGTGGCCGTTCGTGCTGCTGACCCTCACGTTCGTGCTGTATCAGCTCACCAGCCTGCCGCTGAACTTCACCGGGCGCGGCTTCGACCTGCCGGCGCACCGGCTGCGGATCAGGTGCTGGCTGCCGCTGTGGTACCCGTCTGTCGACGTCTACCTGCCGATCTGCGGCGAGCCGATCGAGGTGCTGCGCAACACCTGGACCGCGGTGGCCAGCCTGATGGAGTCCTACCGCGGGCCGATCACCGCGTGGGTGCTTGACGACGGCGACGACCGGGCCGCCGAGGCGATGGCCGCCGAGTTCGGCTACCGGTACTGGGTGCGGCCGAACCGCGGCGAGTACAAGAAGGCCGGCAACCTGCGGTACGCGTTCGGGCGCACCAGCGGCGAGTTCATCATCATCCTGGACGCCGACTTCGCGCCGCGTGCCGACTTCCTGGCCGAAACGCTGCCGTACATGGAAGACCCGACGGTGGCGATCGTGCAGTCGCCGCAGTTCTTCCGCACCAGCGACCGGCAGACCTGGGTGGAGCGGTCGGCCGGCGCGATCCAGGAAGTCTTCTACCGGTCGGTCCAGGTCGCCAGGGACCGGTTCGGCCAGTCGATCTGCGTCGGCACTTCTGCGCTGTACCGGCGGGCCGCGCTCGAGCCGAACGGCGGCCCGACCCTCATCCCGTACGCAGAGGATGTGCACACCGGGCTTGACGTACGGCGGGAAGGCTGGCGGATGATCTACCTGCCGCTGCTGCTGTCGGCCGGCATCTGCCCGGACAACCTCGACTCGTTCGTCAGGCAGCAATACCGGTGGTGTACCGGCAACGCGGGCGTGATGTTCTCCCGCCGGCTGTGGAGCGTGCCGATGACGTTCCCCGGCCGGCTCACCTACATGTCCGGCTTCTTCTACTACGCCTACACCGGGCTGCTGGTGTTCTTCGGCCCGATCACGCCGATCATCCTGCTGGTCTTCCTGGCCGGCCACGTGCGGCTGTCCAGCTTCCTGATCCTGCTGCCCGCGGTGCTCAGCGGCTTCGTGCTGTACCCGCTCTGGCACCACGCCAGGTACGGCCCCTCGGTGTGGCCGCTTGGCATAGCCCGCGGCTGGGCGCACGTGTTCGCGATCTGGGACAGCGCCAGGGGCAAGACCATGAGCTGGCACCCGTCCCGCACCCCTGGCAGCTCACTGCGCCGGTTCAGGTACTGGGTGACCTGGTGGAGCGGCGGCCTCGCGGTGGCCTGGGTGGTGCTGGCGGTCTGGCGTACCGTGCAGGGACACACCGCGCAGTTCGCCATCATCCTGGTGTTCGGCCTGATCAACCTGGCCGCCGTGACCAGGGTCGTGCTGCCAGGAAGGAAAGCGGCATGATGTCCCGGCTGCTGCTGGTGTTCGCGCTGGTGATGGCGGCGGCCGCGGTGGTGTTCGCGACCAAGAAAGCGATCTTCGAAGTCACCCCGCCGCAGCCTGCGCACGCCTCGCTCAGCCCGAGCACGGCGTCCTACCTGGGCATCTACGAGCAGGGCACGCCGCCGTCCTATCAGCCGATCACCGACTTCTCGCAGGCGGTCGGCAAGGAGCCGAACCTGATCGCCTGGTTCAGCGGCTGGGCGCAGCCGTTCCCGGTCGCGTTCGCCGCGAAGATCCGCGCGCACGACGAGATCCCGTTCGTGCAGATCGATCCGACCTATGCCTCGGTGTCCGGGATAGCCGCCGGTGACTACGACGGCTACCTTCGCAGTTACGCCGACGCGGTCAGGAACTACCGGCACGCGGTCGTGATCGGCTTCGGCCACGAGATGAACGCGCCCTGGTACTCCTGGGGGTACCGGCACGTGCCGCCGCTGACGTTCATCGCCGCCTGGCGGCACATCGTCTCGCTGTTCCGCGGCCAGGGCGCGGACAACGTCACCTGGCTGTGGACGATCAACCAGGACCGCGGCAACACCGGGCCGATCCAGGACTGGTGGCCCGGCTCCAGGTACGTGACCTGGGTCGGCATCGACGGTTACTACTTCCGGCCGCAGGACAGCTTCAGGACCGTCTTCGGCACCACCGTCGACCAGGTGCGGCGGTTCACCAGCAAGCCGATCCTGCTGTCGGAGACCGCGGTCGGCCCGAGGGTCGGCCAGTTCGCCAAGATCGGCGACCTGTTCGCTGGCATGAAGAAGTACGAGACCCTCGGCCTCGTCTGGTTCGACAAGGACCAGCACGGCGGGATCTATCACCAGGACTGGCGGATCGAGGGCGACGCGGTGGCCGAGGCCGCATTCCGGCTCGGCGTGGCCTCGCTGAACCTCGTGCACGGCTAAGCCCGCGATCTTGGTCGGCCACGTGGGGAAGATTACCGTCGCTATAGCAGCAGTAATCTTCCCCACGTGCCGCTTCAAGATCGCTACGCGCCTTGTGCGGGCCGGGCTCTTCGGCTGAGATGGCGCAATGGACCTTGAGCTGACCGCCGAGCAGCGGCTGCTGCGCGACACCATCAGAAAGTTCGTGAACGAGCAGATCCGCCCGGTGGCGCGCGAGTGGGAGGCCGAGGGCCGGTACCCAGACGAGATCGCCGCGACGATGGCCGAGCTCGGCCTGTTCGGCCTGTGCGTGCCCGAGGAGTTCGGCGGCATGGCCGCCGACATGGTGTCGCTCGCCGTGGTCTTCGAGGAGATCGCCCGCGGCTGGATGGGCGTGGCCGGGATCATCGGCAGTCATTCGCTGAGCTGCTGGATGATCGCGAAATACGGGACCAGCGAGCAGCGCAGCCGTTTCCTTCCCGAACTGGCAACCGGAGAACGGCGGAGCGGAATCGCACTCACCGAACCGGGCGCCGGCAGTGATCTGCAGGGAATCGCCACGACGGCGCGGCGCGATGGCGATCACTACCTGCTCAACGGCAGGAAGACCTGGATCACCAACGCCAGGCATGCCAACCCGCTGCCGGTGCTGGTGAAGACCGACCCGGCCGCGCGGCCGGCGCACGCGGGCATGTCGGTATTCCTGGTCGAGGCCGGCACGCCCGGCTTCGAGGTGGTGCGCGACCTGCCCAAGCTTGGCTACCGCGGGCCTGAGACCTGCGAGCTGGTGCTCGACGACGTGCGGGTGCCGGCCGGCGCGCTGCTCGGCGGCACCGAGGGCCGCGGGCTGCAGCAGGTGCTCGCGGCGCTGGAGACCGGCCGGATCAACATCGCCGCGCGCGCCGTCGGGGTCGCGCAGGAGGCGTTCGATCAGGCGCTGCGCTACGCCGGGGAACGCGAGGCGTTCGGGCAGAAGATCTCCGGCTTCCAGGCGGTCCAGCTCAAGCTGGCCGACATGGCGATCAAGCTGCAGGCGGCCAGGCTGCTCACCTACTGGGCGGCGGCGCGGCTCGACGCTGGCCACCGCGCCGACCTGGAGTCTGGCATGGCCAAGGTGTACGCGTCCGAGGTGGCGCTTGGCTGCGCGGTGGACGCCATGCAGGTGCACGGCGGGTACGGCTACTCGCGCGAGTTCACCGTCGAGCGGCTGTACCGGGACGCGCCGCTGATGGTGATCGGCGAGGGCACCAACGACATCCTGCGCACGGTGATCGCGCGCTCGCTCACCTCGGGCCGCGGCACGGTGGGATAGCGCGCCGCCGCGCCGTCAGGGCAGCGCCCAGGCGCTGACGCCGTCGTAGTTGGCGGTGAACAGCCAGTCGTCGGCGAATGTGCTCTGCGGGAAGTCAAGGCCCTGAGTGACCGTGCTCAAGATCGTTCCGTTCGAGGCGTTGACCAGGTAGGTGGCGTTGCGGGTGGTCTCCTTGAACTCATACGTGCCGACGGCCAGCACGCCTGCGCCGTCCAGCGACGGGGTGCCGACCACGCCGTTCGGCAGGCCGGTCTCCCAGATCAGCTTGCCGTTCGCGGGATTGCGCTCCTGCACCGAGCCGCGGTAGCCGGTGCCGTCGATCGTCACCCCAGGGCCGCCGAAGAACAGGTCCTTGCCGTTGTAGGCCGGCGCCGCCGAGCACTCGGCTTCCTCGACCCCGTTGGCCTTGGCCCCGATCCGCTGTTCCCAGGCCAGCCGCATGGTGGCGGTGTGCAGCGCGTAGAAGATCCCGTTCTTGTTGCAGGCGCCCACGTCACCGTCGAAGAAGACCGGCGACGCGCCGAAGTCGCCGTCGTGCAGGGCCTGGCTAGCCGGGATCTTGAACGAGCCGAGGTACCTGAGGTTGTACGGCCCGAGCTTGATGATCGAGTCTGAGTAGGCGAGCTCAGGGGCGCCGTTCGGGCCGTTGCCCGTGGTGGCGTAGACATCGCCGTTCGGGCCGATGCCGATGCTTGACCAGACCGAGCCGCCGATGTCGTCGGCCGGCACGGTGTGGAACTCGGACAGCTTGCGGCCGGACGCCTGGCTGTAGCTGGCCACGCCGCCGTGGATCAGCGGCGTGTCGCAGTTGGACGAGATGCCGATGTACACCCGGTTGTGCGCCACGGTCGGCGAGGACCAGTTGAAGTAGTTGCTGATCTTCTTGGACGGGATGCCGACGACTGACTTCCAGTCAAGGGTGAGATTGGCGGCGGACAGCGCGTACAGGTAGCCGTCGGGCCCGGCCACGTAGACGGTCAGCTGGTGGGTGCTCGGGTCGGTGGCCACGGTGGCGGTGGACACCACGCCGACTGCCGGGCAGGTCTTGGCCGGCTGGCGGCCGATGTAATACCGGTCAAGGACCGCGCCGGTCGTCTCGTCCAGCTTGTACAGGTAGCCGTTGCTGCTGCCGATGAACACCGCGCCGTCGGCGACCGTCGGGCTGGCCAGGTAGGCGCCGTTCCCGACGTGCCACTGCAGCGTGAGGGTGCTCGCGTTCGCGGTGGTGATGGTCGTCTGCGACGGGCTGTAACTGGTGTGCCTCGGGCCGTTCAGGTAGGCGGGCCAGTCGCTGGCGGCTGCCGCAGCCCGGCGGCCGGCTGTCTGCTGCACCGCCGCGGCGGCGCTGCCGCAGGCCAGGCCGGCGATCAGCGCCACGGATCCGAGCGTGGCGATGCACGCCGCCGCCCGCCGGGTGCCCGCAGTCCGCTTCGGCGCTGCTGCGATGGCCAGCCGCGCCCTGCCGTTGCCGCGCATATAGGTCAGCTCCCCCAGGTGCACCGTGCGATCGACGCTGAAATCTTTCACTGATTACTAGAGCACACCGCGCTGCGGCCGGGTGCGGTGTCGGGCCGGCTCGGTGACCGAGCCGGC
>JASHQL010000521.1 GCA_030039155.1 Streptosporangiaceae bacterium
AGCCGCCTTCCCGGCCTGGCCTGCCGCGCCGCCGTCAGCGGCTTGCGCGGCCGGTGCCTTCTGCGCGGCCCGCGAGGTCTTGGCAGCCGGCCCGGCGCCGGCCGCGGGCGGGCTAGCGGCCTCGGCCGGAGCAGTCCCGGCGGCGCCAGCCCCAGCCACGCCAGCCCCAGGCGCGCCGGTCCCGGCGGCGCCAGTTCCGGCCGGCGCGCCGGCCGGCTGAGCCGCACTGCTGGAGGCCGGCTGCTCGGTGTTCGGCGGCCCCGCAGGGCGGCTTACCGACCGCCTCCTGCGCAGCAGGCCCCGGCCTTGCTTGCCGGTGTCCGGTGTTCCATCAGCAGGTTCTTGTTGATTGGTTCGCTCGATCTCGAGCATCCGGGCGATCTCTCCCGTCCGGCTCCCGGGCACCGGCGGCCGGATCCGGCCGCTCCGCGCCACGCGGGAGCTGTCCTGACGCGCCAGCCAGCAGCCCGGGCGCCGCAGCGGCGTCCTCTGCATGCAGGCACGTGCTCTTCTCCTGTCCCTGTGCCGCGCCAGGCCCTGATGGGGGGGCCGCGGGGTCACTGAACCCCGTGGCAGCACGCCCCATCTCCGCCGGGCCCTGGGCCAGCCTGGTCACCAACGCTGGTGCCGACGGCGCCAAGCCCGACATGTGGCCAAGCGCAGCCAGGATGTCGTCGGGTCGTACGGCCGGTGTCAAGTGCCGAACAACCATTCGAAGTATCGCACAGCCGGCTTCCGCCTGGTCAGCGGCACGCCGGCCGGCTTCCATCTGGACGACTGCGGCCCTGGCGTCCAGGGTCCGCAATCCCTTGTGCGTCAGGCGTTCCACTGCCGCGTGGTCGGCAGCCATGAACGCCCGCACCGCCTCGGACGCCTCTGCAAGCGCGACCCCAGGCAGCACAACCTCCCATTCCGAGGCCTCAAGCCGCAGCCACTCAGGTGCTGCAGCAAGATCCACGACCTCGGTCACGTCTATCCCGTCTGGCAGGGCTGCGGTCAGCCCGGCGAGCACAGCCGCAGGCGCGCAGCTCGCCGTGAGCGCCAGCTCCAGGTACTCGGCCTCGCTGGCTGCGCCGGTGGGAGCCCCGCCCAGGTAAGAGATCTTCGGATGCGGGGAGAACCCTGCCGAATAAGCGACCGGAATCCCGGCCTTCCGCACTCCCCGCTCGACCGCACGGGCGATGTCCCGGTGGCTGGCGAAGCGCATCCTGCCACGTTTAGCGTACCTGATCGCCAGGCGCTGAACCGCAGGCGCAGGTGGCGGCCCTGACGGGACCGGCCGCGCCGCGCTCACGCCGGGCCCGCCGACGGATGCCCGGCAGGCGGATGCCCGGCAGGCGGATGCCCGGCAGGCCCGGCGCCGGCGCCGGTCACCGTCAGCGGCAGCAGCCGCTTGCCGGTCGGCCCGGTCTGGATCTCGGTGTCCATCGCCGGGCAGACGCCGCACTCGAAGCACGGCGTCCACCGGCAGTCCTCGACCTCCTCGGCGCCGGCCGGGTCGATCGCGGCAAGCCAGTCCTGCCACATCCAGTCACGGTCCAGCCCGGCGTCCAGGTGGTCCCAGGGCAGCACCTCGCCGTACGGCCGCTCCCTGGTGGTGTACCAGGCCAGGTCAACCCCGTCCGCGGCGAGCGCGGACGCCGCGCACCGCTGCCACCGGTCGAACGAGAACGTCTCGCTCCACCCGTCGAACCTCGCCCCGTCCTGCCAGGCCGCCAGGATCACCTTCGCGACCCGCCGGTCACCGCGGGACAGCAGGCCCTCCACGATGGACGGCTTGCCGTCGTGGTAGCGGAACCCGATCGACCTGCCGTACGCCCGGTCGGCCCTGATCGCCGCGCCGAGGGCGCGCAGCCGGTCGTCCACCACCGAGTCAGCGCACTGCGCGGCCCACTGGAACGGGGTGTGCGGCTTGGGCACGAACCCGCCGATCGACACCGTGCAGCGGACGTCCTTGCGGCCGGTCACCGCCCGGCCGGCCTCGATCACCCGCCTGGCCACCCTGGCGATGGCCAGCACGTCCTCGTCGGTCTCGGTCGGCAGCCCGCACATGAAGTACAGCTTCACCTGCCGCCAGCCGCTGGCGTACGCGGTGGAAACGGTCTTGATCAGGTCGTCCTCGGTGACCATCTTGTTGATCACCTTGCGGATCCGGTCGGTGCCGCCCTCCGGCGCGAAGGTCAGGCCGGATCGCCTGCCGTTGCGCGACAGCTCGTCGGCGAGCGTCACGTTGAAGGCATCGACCCTGGTCGACGGCAACGACAGCCCGGTCTGCGTGCCCTCGTACCGGTCCGCCAGGTCGACCGCGATCTCGTTGATCTCGCTGTGGTCGGCGCTGGACAGCGACAGCAGGCCCACCTCGCTGAACCCGCTGGCCTGCAGGCCGGCCTGCACCATCTGCCCGATCGTGCTGATCGACCGCTCACGCACCGGCCTGGTGATCATCCCGGCCTGGCAAAACCGGCAGCCCCTGGTGCAGCCGCGGAAGATCTCCACGCTGAACCGCTCGTGCACGGACTCGGCGACCGGCACCAGCGGCTTGGCCGGGTACTGCCAGGCGTCCAGGTCCATGACGGTGTGCTTGCGCACCGAGCGCGGCACTCCCGGCCGGTTCGGCTGCACCCGCCCGATGGTCAGGTCCGGCAGGTAGCTGACGTCGTAGAAGCGCGGCACGTAGACGCCGCCCGCCCGCGCGAGCCGCAGCAGCAGGCCATCGCGACCATCGGGACGGCCGGCCCGTTTCCATTCCCTGACAAGATCGGTGATGGCCAGCACGGCTTGCTCACCGTCACCAAGCACGGCGCCGTCGATGAACTCCGCGATCGGCTCAGGGTTGAACGCGGCATGCCCGCCGGCCAGCACGACCGGGTCGTCATCGCCGCGGTCGGCGGCGGACAGCGGGATGCCGGCCAGGTCAAGCGCGGTCAGCAGGTTGGTGTAGCCGAGTTCGGTCGCGAAGCTCACGCCGACCAGGTCGAACGCGCGCACCGGCCGGTGCCCGTCCACGGTGAACTGCGGCACCCCGTGCTCGCGCATCAGCGCCTCGAGGTCGGTCCACACGCTGTAGCTGCGCTCGGCCAGCACGTCGTGCTGGCCGTTCAGCACCTCGTACAGGATCTGGATGCCCTGATTCGGCAGGCCCACCTCGTAGGCGTCCGGGTACATCAGCGCCCACCTGACCAGCGCAGCGTCCCAGTCCTTGACCACCGAGTTCAACTCGCCGCCGACGTACTGGACCGGCTTGCGCACCAGCGGGAGCAGCGCCTCAAGCTGGGGGTACACCGACTGCACGGGCATCGTCCCAGGGTAGGTGATGACTGGCCGCCAGCATCGCGGGATCCCGTGCGCAACGGCCCGCAGCCCTAGCGGCAGGCCAGTTCCAGGCTGCCGAGCCGGTCGGCGGTCACCGTCACCACGTCGCCCGCCTTGACGTCGATCGCGGCGGTCAGCCCGCCGGACAGCACCAGGTTGCCCGCGTGCAGCCCCTCGCCGTCGGCTGCCAGCGAGCGGACCAGCCAGGCGACGGCTGCCGCCGGATGACCGAGTGCCGCCGCGCCGGCCGCGGTGCCGGCCACCTCGCCGTTGAGCCCGAGCACCACGCCGGTCAGCCGCAGGTCAATGCCGCTGGCCGAGACGCACGGGCCGACCAGGTACCGGCCGGCCGAGGTGTTGTCGGCCACCACGTCGGCCATGGCGAACCGGTAGTCGGTGTACACCGAGTCCAGGATCTCGATGGCGACCGCCACGCCATAGGTCGCGGCGAGCACGTCGGCGGAGCTCACCGCAGGCCCGGCCAGGTCCGCGCCGATCACAAACGCGATCTCCGGCTCGGCCCGCGGCTGGATCAGCTCGGCCAGTTGCAGCGGCGCGCCGATGTCCAGCGCGTTCGCCGCGGCCAGGAAGCCGCGCACCGGCTCGGTCACGCCGACCTGGACCTGCTTGGCCCGGGAGGTCACGCCGAGCTTCCAGCCGGCCAGCGGGCCCGCCTCCGACCGCAGCTGCCGCTGCACCGCGTAGCCGGCCGCCAGGTCGAAGCCAGGCAGCTCCGCGGACAGCGGCCCGATCGCGGTGCGGTCGGCACGTGCCTTGGTCAGCCGCGCGGCTAGCTGCGCAGCGTCGATCGGTTGGGTCATCTGCGTTCCCCCCTGCCGTACCGTGCGGGCTAGTCCACCACCCGCACGGTGACCGGCCCGAGCCGGTCAAACTCCGCCCTGAACACGTCGCCGGACCTCATCGGCACCGCCGCGTGCAGCGCCCCGGTCATGATCAGGTGACCTGGCTCGAGACTGCCGCCCATGTCACCGAGGGTGTTGGCCAGCCAGGCCACGACCGCGACCGGGTCACCGAGCGCCGCCGCCCCGGCGCCGGTGTCGACCAGCTCGCCGTTGCGGGTCAGCGCCATGCCGATGAGCCGCGGGTCGAGCCCGTCCAGCGGCAGCAGCCGGCTCGACACCGCCACCGCCCCGTTCGATGCCAGGTCGGCCACGGTGTCGGCGAGCTTGATCCGCCAGTCGGCGATCCTGGAGTCCACGATCTCCATGGCCGCGGTCATGCCGGAAATCGCCTGCCTGGCCTGGATGACCGTCACGCCGGGACCGCGCAGCCCGGTGCCGAGCACGAATGCGATCTCGGCCTCGATCTTGGGCTGGATGAACGAGGCGAGCGACACCGCGTCGCCGTCGGCGTACATGGTCGACTTCAGCACCGGCCCGTGATCAGGCTGGTCGACTCCGATCAGCTGCTGCATCGGCTTGGAGGTGAGGCCGACCTTGTAGCCGATGACCTCGTCGCCGTCGGCGATGAGCAGGCTGGTCAGGTGCTGCGCGATCGCGTACCCGTCGGCCATGCCGAGGTCCGGGTCGGCGTCGGTGAACGGCTCGATCGGCTGCCTGGACCGGCGCGCCTGGTACAGCGCGGTGGCCTTGCCCGACACGTCGGTGAGTGGCATGTCCCCATCATCGCCGACAACTCGGCCCAGACTGGAGCTTCTTGTCCGAGCCATCTACCCTGCAGCTAGCTCCAAGCGCGGCTACGGAGGTCGGCCTGCATGAGTGCGACGACGCTCGCTGCCATCGTCGGTCCCGGCAACATCGGCACCGACCTGCTAGCCAAGCTGCGGCGCAGCACGCACCTCGAGGTCGGCTACATGGTCGGCGTGGTGGAGTCAGAAGGCCTGGCCAGGGCCAGGAAGCTGGGGCTTGCCGCGTCCGCGGAAGGCGTCGACTGGCTGCTGCGCCAGCACCCGCTGCCCGACCTGGTCTTCGAGGCCACCTCGGCGAAGGCGCACGCGGCGAACGCGCCGCGGTACGCCGAGGCAGGCATCACCGCGATCGACCTCACCCCGGCCGCGCTCGGGCCGCTGGTCTGCCCGCCGGTGAACCTGGCCGAGCACATCGGCGCGCCGAACATCAACATGATCAGCTGCGGCGCGCAGGCGACCGTGCCGATCGTGCACGCGGTCTCCTCGGTGGTGCCGGTCCCGTACGCCGAGATCGTCGCCTCGGTGGCCTCGGTCTCGGCCGGGCCTGGCACCAGGGCCAACATCGACGAGTTCACCCACACCACCTCGCGCGCCGTGCAGGCCGTCGGCGGCGCGGACCGGGGCAAGGCCATCATCGTGCTGAACCCGGTCGAGCCGCCGATGATCATGCGGGACACGGTGTTCTGCGCGATCCCGGCCGGCGCCGATACCGCGGCCATCTCCGAGTCGGTGCGGCGCAGGGTGGCCGAGGTACAGCAGTACGTGCCCGGCTACACGTTGCGCGCCGAGCCGCAGTACGACGAGGCGCGCGAGTCCTGGCACGGCAACGCCAGGGTCGCGGTGTTCCTCGAGGTCCGCGGGGCCGGCGACTA
>JASHQL010000053.1 GCA_030039155.1 Streptosporangiaceae bacterium
GCTCACCGCGCCGCTGCGGGCCGCGCAGTCCACCGGAGTGGCCAGCGCGCTGGCCGGCAACCGGCTGGTCGGAAGGCTGGCGCCGGAAGCAGCGGCGGCATTGCGGGTGGCGCCGCCGAGGCCGGCCGGAGCGCGGCAGGCGCCTGCGCCGGCCAGGCTGCCGGCCAGAACCGCGGCCATCGGCCAGCGTCGCGCGGTCGTCGGCATGCTCACCGGCTGCGTGCAGCGTGTCTTCTTCCCGCAGGTGAACGCCGCCACCGCGCGGGTGCTCGCGGCCGAGGGCTGCGACGTGGTGGTGCCGCGCGGGCAAGGCTGCTGCGGGGCGCTGTCCCTGCACGGCGGCCGGACCGCCGAGGCGGCCAGGTTCGCCAGGCAGGTCATCGGCACCTTCGAGGCGGCCAGGGTGGACGCGGTGGTGATCAACGCGGCCGGCTGCGGCTCGGCGATGAAGGAGTACGCCGACTTGCTGGCCGGCGATCCGGCCTGGTCACGCCGGGCCGCGGCGTTCAGCGCCAAGGTCAGGGACTTCAGCGAGTTCCTGGCCGAGCTCGGGCCGGCCGCCGAGCGGCACCCGCTGCCGGTCAGCGTCGCCTACCACGATGCCTGCCACCTCGGGCATGCGCAGCGGATCACCAGGCAGCCGCGGGCGTTGCTGGCCGCCATCCCGGACCTGACCGTCCGCGAGATCGCCGACGGCGGCACCTGCTGCGGTTCCGCGGGCATCTACAACCTGGTGCAGCCGGCCGCAGCCGCCGAGCTCGGCGCCAGGAAGGCAGCGAACGTCATCGCCGCCGGCGCCGACCTGCTGGTGTCGGCCAACCCGGGCTGCGCGCTGCAGATCAGCCAGGCGCTCGCCAACAAGGGCACGAGCACGCCGGTCGCGCACCTGGCCGAGGTGCTCGACGCCTCGATCAGCGGCAGCCAGGCAGCCTCGCTGCTGAACCGGTAGCGACGTGATCATGGGCACCAGGCAGCGCAGGCGGCCTGGCGCCCGTGATCACGTCTTGCCCGCGGCGGTCAGCCGCTGTAGGCGACGGTGACGAAACAGGTGTGGGTCTGGCAAGCGCTGCCGAGCGACGCGTCGTTCGAGGCAGTGCCGCTGACGAAGACGTCCCGGCCGTCAGGCCCGACCGCAAGCGAGTACTCCTCGAGCACCGTCGCGTCGAAGCGGTACCGCTTGGCCCACTCGCGCCGGCCGGTGGCGGAGTTGTAGGTAACCGTGGAGATGTCACCCGGTGCGGCGTTGTCATCGATACCGCCGGTCACGTATACCTTCTTGCCGGTCGGGCTGGCCGCCACGGCCATGGCCTCAGCGAAGCTGTTCCGGCCGGCCGCCTGGTAGGTCTGCACCCACAACCGGCCGCCGTTGCGCGACTTGAATGCGACCGTCAGGTAGGTGTGCGTGACCGCGCCCTCCCGCAGGCCGGTCACGAAGACGGCGTTCCCGCTTGGGCTGATGGCCATGGCCGTCAGCTCGTCGTCCCCTGGCGTGTACTGCTTCGCCCAGAGCTGCGAGCCGCCCGCTGCCCGGTAGCCGATCACCACGTAGTTCGTTCTCGCCGACCCGCCGATATACACAGACTTGCCGTTCGGGCTGACGACCAGCGAGACCGGGTAGTTCACGAATTTGCCGGAGCGCTTGACCCACTGCTGGGCTCCGCTGCCGGCGTTGTAGGCGACGGTGGCGGCCCCGGTCGTGGTGGCCACGGTCCAGCCGGTGACGTACACGCTCTTCCCGTTCGGGTTCCACGCCACCGCGGTGGCCTCGGCCTGGTGGCCAGGGCCCTGGTACAGCTTGGCCCACTGCTGAGCGCCGGAGCTGGCGTTGTAGGCCACCGTGGCGTACTGGATCCGGCTGGTCCCGTCGGTGTAGCCGGTGACGACCACGGTGCGGCCATCAGGACTGACCGCGATCGCGTACGGCCAGCTACTGCTGGTACCTGGCCCTGTGTAGGTCTGCTCCCAGAGTTCGGCACCGGTCGCCGCGCTGAACGCGGCTGTGTCGTAGCTCCCGTCGGACCCGGTGCCGGAAGTGACGTAGACCGTCTCACCGTCCGGGCTGACCGCGATGGCGACGTGGTCGCCGTACAGGCCCAAGCCGTTGTACGTGCTGGTCCACAGGGTCGCGCCGGTTGTCGCGTCGTAGGCAACCGTCGAGACACCGGTGTAGCTCGTGCCGGTCACGAACACCGTGTTGCCGCTGACGACCTCAGCAGACTCGGCCGCGTTGAGATCGTCACTTGGGCCCGGATAGCTGCTCACCCAGCGCTGAGCGCCGGAAGCCGCGGGCCGATCCGATCCGGCCGGCGCTGCGGCCGCCGCAGACGTTCCGATCGCGGCGACGGTGAGCGCCGCGGTTGCGGCGATGGCTGCCCGCCTGACCGGCGGGCGCATGCCAATGATCATGCTGTTCCCTCCCCCGGCCGCCGGCCCAGCACCTGGGCGGACGGCCCTTGAGTCCCAAACCGAATCATGCTCGGAAATGAGCGATGTTGCATGATGTTCCGCCCTGCAAGTCAGCGCAATGTCCCTATGACGTCAGGCTGACACCTTGTGTGGCGCAGATTGATGTCTCGGATGACGTCATAACGACTTGACATGGCGTCGTAAGTGACGTCATGATGACGTCATGGACTTGAGTGAGTACACCGCAGCGATCCGCAGGGAGCTTGCGTCCATCACCAGGTTTGCCAGCGAGGAAGTGACCAGGACGGCCGAGGGGCTGGCCGACGCGCTTGAGTCCTCGGTACGGCTGACCATGCTGGAGGCGCTGTCCGCTGCGGCCGCTGAGATCACCACGCGGCTCGACGGCGTGGTGATCGACGTCAGGCTGTCCGGCGGCGAGCCGGACTTCGTGATCACCGTGCCGCCCGACGAGGAGGCCGAGCCGGCCGAGCCGGCCCCGGCCGACAGCTCCGACGACATGGCAAGGATCACCCTGCGGTTGTCAGAGCCGCTCAAGGCCAGGGTGGAAGGCGCCGCCTCGGCGGCAGGCCTGTCGGTCAACGCCTGGCTGGTCCGGGCGATCAGCCGCGGCCTCGACTCACCCAGCGGGTCGCGCGGCCGGTCGCGCTCCGGCATCGGCCAGCGCTACACCGGCTACGCGCGCAGCTGACAGCACCAGACGAAACGACAGGGTGGAAGGCACTGCAATGACGAACTGGGAGTTCACCAGCTCAGCACCGATCGACATCGTGGTCGACAACTGGCACACCGGCAGCGTCGCAGTCGCAGCGGAAGCCGCGGAGACTGTCATCGTCCAGATCACGCCGACCCGCCACGGCAGGGACACCGATGACCTGCTCGGCCAGGTCTCGGTCGACTTCGACGGCAGCCGGCTGCACGTCAGCGGGCCGAAGGGCGCCGGGATGTTCATGCGCGGGCGGCACGGCCTCGACCTGACCATCCAGGCGCCGGCCGAGTCGTCCTGCGCGGTCTCGACCGCCTCCGCCGACGTATCGCTGGTCGGCCCGCTGCACGCGGTCGAGGTCAAGACCGCGAGCGGCGACGTGACGACCGGCTCGGCGAGCGGCAACGTGCGCATCAACACCGCCAGCGGCGACGTCTGGCTCGAGCACGCGGCGACCGATGTCCTGATCACCACCGCGTCCGGCGACCAGCACGTCGGGCGCGCCGACGGGATGACCAAGCTGCAGACGGCAAGCGGCGACCTGAAGGTCGGCCACGCTGGCGGCTCGGTCACCGCCGCGACCGCCAGCGGCGACATCTGCCTGGTCCGGGTCAGCGACGGCCTGGTGGACACCAGCTCCATGTCCGGCGACGTGAGCGTGAGCGTGGCCAGGGGCGTCGGGGTCTACCTCGACCTGGCCAGCATGACCGGATCGGTGGAGAACCAGCTCGACGAGACCGACGAGCCTGCCGACGTCGGCCTGTCGGTCAAGTGCCGCACCGTGTCCGGTGACATCACCATCAGCAGGACCAGCGCAGCTGCCGACGACGAGCCGCAGGCGGCTCAGGCAGACAGCATCTAGCCAGCACCACACCGAACCTCACGCAGCCAGCACGCCGTTGGCTCTGCTCGCCATGCCATCACAAAGGAACAGGTCATGAACCCGGAGATGCTCGTCAAGCTAGCCAACCAGCGGACCGACGAACTGAAGGACACGGCCACCGCCGCACACGCGAGCCGGAGCGGCAAGCCGTACGGGTCGATCAGGCAGCGCACCGGCTGGGCCCTGATCCAGGTCGGGCTTCGGCTCGCCCTGCCAGCCAGCCAGGCCCGCCGCCAGGTCGCCCAGTGAGACCCCGTGTCTCGCAGGTCTTGGTCGCGGCGGCCAATGACCCAGACGGCGCTAGGCGCTCAGGCCTGCGAGGCACGGTCCGCACCAGCCGGGCGGACCTGGCGGTGCGGCCCGACGCGACGGGTCAGCCCGCCGCGGTGGCCAGCCAGCCAGCCGCCAGCTCACCAGTCGCGACGATCACGGCGGGCCCGGTCAGCAGGCTGGCGGTGGCACTGGGCGTCACGGCCAGCAGCCCGCCGGGAACCTGCACCTCCCAGCGGCGCTCGGCGCCGTGCTGCCACTCCCCCGCGGCCGCCGCGGCGGCCACCGCGGCAGCCACCGCCCCGGTGCCGCACGACATCGTCACTCCCGACCCGCGCTCGTGCACCCGCATCTGCACCCGGTGTTCCCCGGTCACCCGCAGCACTTCCACGTTCGCGCCGGCCGGGAACTGGGCCGGATCGAGCACCGGCGCGGCGGTCAGGTCCACCGTCTCGACCGGCTCGTCGAGCACGCAGGCCAGATGCGGGTTCCCTACCGAGATCACCTGGCCCTGGTACGCCCGGCCACCCAGGGTGGCAAGGCCGAGGCCGTGTACTTGAGCCGGGCCCATCTGCACCGTGATCTGCCCGTCGGCTTCGAAGGTGGCCAGCCGCGGCCCGGCCCTGGTGCCGATGACTAGCTCGGGGCCGGCCGCCAGGCCCACGTCGACCAGGTACCTGGCGTACACCCGCAGCCCGTTCCCGCACATCTCGGCCAGGCTTCCGTCGGCGTTGCGGTAGTCCATGAACCAGTCGGCGGAGCCGCCGCCGACCGACTCGAACTCCGCCGCGCCGAGCCCGGCCGCCGCGGTCCTGACCACCCGCAGCACGCCGTCGCCGCCAAGCCCGGCGGTCCGGTCGCAGATCGCCGCGACCAGGGCGGCGGGCAGCTCGAGCCGCCCGTCGGGGTCCGGCAAGATCACGAAGTCGTTGCCGGTGCCGTGCCCCTTCGCGAACCGCATGAGTGCAGATGCTAGCCGCCAGCCAGGCCAGCCGACCTGATGGCGGCCAGCGCGCGGTCGGCGGCGCCGGACCCGCCGGGTACCCAGATCACCCGCGGATCGCGCCTGAACCACGATTCCTGCCTGCGCACGAACCGCCTGGTCGCCAGCACCGTCTGGTCCCTGGCTTGCCGCTCGGTCCAGTCCCCTGACAGGTACTTCAGCACCTGGGCGTAGCCGAGCGCGCGGCTGGCGGTCCTGCTCTCGGCCAGCCCGGCCGCCGCCAGCCCCCGTACCTCCGCCACCAGGCCCTGCTGCCACATCCGGTCGACCCGGCCGGCGATCCTGGCGTCCAGGTCCGGTCTGGACAGTTCGATCCCGATCTGCACCGCCAGGTAGATCGACTCATAACTCGGCAGCGTGGCGCTGAACGGCCGGCCAGACAGCCTGACCACCTCAAGCGCCCTGACGATCCTGCGGCCGTTGGCCGGCGAGATCGCCGCTGCCGCGGCCGGGTCCAGCCGGGCCAGCCTGGCGTGCAGGGCCGCGGCGCCGACCTGCGCCAGCTCTCGCTCGAGGGCGGCCCGCAGCTCGGGGTCGGTACCGGGAAAGTCCAGCCGGTCAAGGACCGCGCGGACGTACAGGCCAGAGCCGCCCACCAGCAACGGCAGCCGGCCTCGCGCGTGAATCCCGGCCACCGTCTGCCTGGCCAGCCGCTGGTACTCGGAGACGCTGGCGGCCTTGCTGACCGGCCAGATGTCCAGCAGATGGTGCGGCACGCCAGCACGCTCGCCGACCGGCAGCTTGGCGGTGCCGATGTCCATGCCCTGGTAGAGCTGCATGGAGTCGGCGTTCACAACCTCGCCGTCGAGTGCCATTGCCAGCTGCAGCGACAGCTCGGACTTGCCGACCGCGGTGGGCCCCACGACGGCGATCACGTGCCGCGGCATGGCATCAGTGTGGCAGCGCGGGGTATGGCCCTGCACACGACGCGGCCGCCTGGCCGCGCGGCCACGGGGGGAATCGATGGCGCACAGGGACGGGCCGGCTGAGCCAGGTCAGGCCGACGGCTACCACACCATGCTCGATCATGACGAGCTTGACGACCCCTACGACGAGGACGAGTACGACTTCGACGAGGAGCAGTTCGACGACGACTATCTCGTCGACACCGGCGGCCGCGACCCCGACGCCAGCGAGGCCACCAGGTAGCAGACGCCAAGCGGCGCGGCCCGGTATCTCAGGCTGGCGCTGAACGGCTGACCGGCCACCGCGCCGGCCAGCACCTGCCAGGCAGCCCGGCCGGCCACCAGCAGCTCGTCATCGAGGTCAGGCGGCAACGCCGCCAGTGCCCGGGTGTCGGCGGCGGCAAGCGCGGCGGCCACCCGGCTGTCGTAGCAGTCGGCTGCCTGGTGCACGGCGCCAGGCACTCCGGTCGCCCTGATCGCGGTAGCGTCGCCGAGCACCAGCATGCCGACCCGGTCCGCGGCCGCCGCCAGCCGCGCGCCGAGCGCGAGGCAGCCGGCCGGCCGCAGCGACCGGCTGACGGCCTGGTAGCTGACCTTCGGGACGGCCGTAGCAAAGGAGTTGCTGACCAGCCACGAGCCGATCGTCAGCGACTCAGGCAGCACCGGCTGCCCAGCGGGGTCCTGAGGGGTCGTCCCCCCGGGGCGGTGCTGCCCGGGGGGGTCCGGGGGGGTCGTCCCCCCAGGGCGGTGCTGCCCGGCGCCGATGACGACCGGGATGCCGTACTGCTGAAGTGAGCCCACGGCCGAGGGCGGGAACCGCTCGGTCCGGCCGGCGCCGCCGACCAGCACCAGCAGGCCTGGCTCGGCGGCGAGCAGCGCGTCCACCGCGGCGGCGCAGGCGGCGCGCAGCTCGCCGAGCCCGTCGTCCGCAGCCAGGCCGGTCGCCTCGGGAATCAGCAACGGCGGGTGCGGGCAGACCGCAGCAGCGACCAGCACCTATCGCGGCCGGTTCCCCGGCATGCCGAGCAGCACCAGGCCAGGTTCATGGCGGGCCGGCTCGGCCGGCCCTGCCTGCCGGGCGTCCCAGGCGTCGCCGCCGCGAGTCCTGCGCACCGCTGCGGGCACGCCGTCGGCGAGCAGGTAGTGCGGCGCCGCGCCGGTCACCGTGGTCGTGATCACATCGCCGGGCCGCGGCAGCTGACCGGCGGCCGGGGTGAAGTGCACCAGCCGGTTGTCGCGCGCCCGGCCCGACATCCGGTGCGTGACCGCGTCCTTCCTGCCCTCGCCCTCGGCCACCAGCACCTCGACCTGCCTGCCGAGCTGCCGCTGGTTCTCCTGCTTGCTGGTCTCCGCGACCAGCGCGGCCAGCCGCTCGTACCGCTCGGCCACGACCTGCGCGGGGACCTGATCCGGCATCTCCGCGGCCGGCGTGCCTGGCCTGATGGAGTACTGGAAGGTGAACGCCCCGGCGAACCGGGCCTGCCTGACCAGGTCCATGGTGTCGGCGAAGTCCTGCTCGGTCTCGCCAGGGAAGCCCACGATGATGTCGGTGGTGATGGCGGCCTCGGGCATGGCGGACCGCACCCGAGCCAGGATCGCCAGGTACTTGTCCCTGCGGTAGGCCCGGCGCATCGACCGCAGCACCGCGTCGGAGCCTGACTGCAGCGGCATGTGCAGTTGCGGCATCACGTTCGGCGTCTGGGCCATCGCGTCGATCACGTCATCGGTGAAGTCGCGCGGGTGCGGTGAGGTGAAGCGCACCCGCTCGAGGCCATCGATCTCGCCGCACGCGCGCAGCAGCTTGCCGAACGCCAGCCGGTCGCCGAATCCGACGCCGTAGGAGTTCACGTTCTGCCCGAGCAGGGTGACCTCCAGCACGCCTTCGGCGACCAGCGCGCCGATCTCCGCAAGCACGTCGCCCGGCCTGCGGTCCTCTTCCCGGCCGCGCAGGCTCGGCACGATGCAGAACGTGCAGGTGTTGTTGCAGCCAACCGAGATGGCCACCCAAGCCGAATAGGGCGACTCGCGGCGGGCCGGCAGCACCGAGGGGAACCGCTCGAGCGATTCCACGATCTCCACCTGGGCCTGCTGCTGCACCCTGGCGCGGTCGAGCAGCGCGGGCAGCGAGCCGATGTTGTGGGTGCCGAACACCACGTCAACCCACGGCGCCTTCTCGGTGATCGCCGCCCGGTCCTTCTGCGCCAGGCAGCCGCCGACCGCTATCTGCATGCCCGGCCTCGCGGTCTTGGCCGGCAGCAGGTGCCCGAGGTTGCCGTACAGCCGGTTGTCCGCGTTCTCCCTGACCGCGCAGGTGTTGAAAACGATCACGTCAGGATCGGCGCCGGCGGCGGCCTTGCGGTACCCGGCGTCCTCAAGCAGGCCAGCCAGCCGCTCGGAGTCGTGCATGTTCATCTGGCACCCGTAGGTGCGGATCTCGTAGCTTCGCTGGCCAATCCCGCCGGACATGCCCCCAAGGGTATTCGCCCGGCGGCGCCGGCGGCTGTCGGTCCCGCCCGGCGGCCAGCCGGACCTGCGTGCAATCGCGCTGCTGACAAAGGTTCACGACTGTCCGGGTTCTCCGTTATGTGGGACCACCGGTTAGGGCACGATGTTCCCTATGACAGACAGCGGCTACGGAACAGCGGACAGTCCTCCTGCGGAGACCACGGACCTGCCCGAGGCACCGACGCCGCCCGCGATCCCGTTCGGCGAGTGGCCGTCGCCGATCTCCGCCGCTGCCGTCGCCAAGGGCAGGCGCAGGCTCGCCTTCCCCGCGATGACCGGCAGCGACACCTGGTGGCAGGAGACGCGGCCGGAGGAGGGCGGCCGCACCACGGTCGTACGCGCGGCCGGCGGAACAGTCACCGACCTGCTGCCGGCCCCATGGAACGCCAGGTCACGCGTGCACGAATACGGCGGACAGGCCTACCTGCCGGTGCCGGCCGCGAACTCCATTCTGTTCGTGAACTACCAGGACCAGCGGCTCTACCTGGCTGGCCCGCAGGTGGCCGACGGCAGCGAGCAGCCGCGCCCGCTCACCCCCGACCCTGCCGCGACCGCGAGCGAGTCCGGCGGGATGCTGGCGGCGGCCGCGCTGCGGTTCGCCGACTTCACCTTGTCGCCGGACGGCACCGAGGTCTGGTGCGTGCATGAGCGGCACGACCAGGACAAGGTCAGCCGCGCGATCGTGGCGATACCGCTGGACGGCTCGGCCGCCGAAGACCTGTCGGCCATCAGGACCCTGGTCACCGGCTCGGACTTCTTCGCCTACCCGACGCCGTCGCCGGACGGCAACCAGCTTGCCTGGATCACCTGGAACCACCCGCACATGCCGTGGGACGGCACCGAGCTGCGGGTCGCCCCGATCGAGGACGGCGTGCCGGGCAAGGGCAGGCTGCTGCAGGGCAGCCTGCGGGAATCCGTGCTGGCGCCGACCTGGCGGGACAACACCAGCCTGTACGTGGTCACCGACTGGACCGGCTGGTGGAACATCTACCAGCTCGGCCTGGCCGGCGAGCCGCCGCTGGCGCTGTGGCCGGCTGACGAGGAGTTCGGCGGGCCGCTGTGGGCGCTCGGCGGCCGCCCGTTCGCGGTGCTCGGCGACGGCCGGCTTGCCGTGGTGCACGGCTGCGGCTCGGCCAGCCTTGGCATCCTCGACCCGGAGACGTTCGAGCTGACCGAGCTGAGCCTGCCGTACCCGCAGTTCGACTACGCGGTCGCGGCCGACGGCGACACGATCGCCGGCATCGGGTCCGGGCCGTACGCGGCGCGCACCGTGGTCAGGGTGGATGCCGTCACCGGCAGCTCGGCGGCGCTGCGCGCCGAGCTGACCGAGCTGCCGGCCGAGGCGTTCCTGCCAGCACCGCAGCAGGTCGAGCTGGAGGGCCCGTACGGCCGGGTGGTGCACGCGTTCATCTACCCGCCGACCAGCCCGGAGGCGACCGGGCCGGCCGGCGCGCGGCCGCCGTACGTGGTCTGGGTGCACGGCGGCCCGACCGGCCAGGTCGTCGGCGTGTTCGACCTGGAGAAGGCGTTCTTCACCAGCCGCGGCATCGGCGTGATCGACGTGAACTACGGCGGCTCGTCCGGCTACGGCCGGCTCTACCGGGAGCGGCTGCGGCGGCAGTGGGGCATCGTCGACGTGGAGGACGCCAAGTCCGCCGCCACCTCGATGGCCGAATCCGGGCAGGCTGATCCGCGGCGGCTGGCGATCCGCGGCGGCTCGGCCGGCGGCTGGACCGCGCTCGGCGCGGTCACCACCGGCACCGCGCGGGGCGCGGTCTTCAGCGCGGCGACGTCGTATTTCGGCGTGGCCGACCTGCGCGACTTCGCGGCGATCACGCACGACTTCGAGTCGCGCTACCTGGACGGGCTGATCGGCCCGTTGCCTGGCTTCGAGGTCGTCTACGCCGAGCGCGCGCCGGTCGGGCACATCACCAGCCGGACCTGCCCGATCCTGCTGCTGCAGGGGCTCGACGACCCGGTGGTGCCGCCGTCGCAGTCCGAGGCGATCGCGACCGACCTGGAAGAGCACGGCATCCCGTACGCCTACATCGCCTTCGAGGGCGAGTCGCACGGGTTCAGGAAGGCCGAGTCGATCACCACGGCGCTGGAGGCAGAGCTGTCGTTCTACGGCCAGGTGCTCGGCTTCAGCCCGCCAGGCATCCCGCAGGTGCGGCTCACCGGCGGCAAGCCCGGCAAGCACGCCGCCAAGCAGGCCCGCTAGCGCGCGAACTCGATCGCCCTGGACTCCCGGATCACCGTGACCCTGATCTGGCCAGGGTAGGTCAGCTCGTCTTCGACCTGCTTGGCCACGTCGCGCGCGATCACCTGGGCCTGGATGTCGTCGACGTCGCCTGGCTTGACCATCACCCTGATCTCGCGGCCCGCCTGCATGGCGAACACCTTCTCCACGCCGTCCTGGGCCAGCGCGATCTGCTCGAGCCGCTCGAGCCGCTTCACGTAGGCCTCGAGCGACTCGCGCCGCGCGCCAGGCCGGCCGCCGCTGATCGCGTCCGCGGCCTGGGTCAGCACGGCCTCGACCGTGCGCACCTCGACCTCGTTGTGATGCGCCTCGATCGCATGCACCACGTCTTCCGGCTCGCCGTACTTCCTGGCGATCTCCGCGCCGATCAGCGCGTGGCTGCCCTGCACCTCGTGGGTGAGCGCCTTGCCGATGTCGTGCAGCAGCGTGCACCGCTTCAGCAGCACCGGATCCAGCCCAAGCTCGCTGGCCATCATGCCGGCGATGTGCGCGGACTCGATCAGGTGCTTGAGCACGTTCTGCCCGTAGGAGGTGCGGTAGCGCAGCCGGCCGAGCAGGTTGGTCAGCTCCGCGTGCATGTCGGTGATGCCGACGTCGATCAGCGCGTCCTCGCCTGCCCTGACGCATAGCTGCTGGATCTCCACCCGGCTGCGCTCGTAGGCCTCCTCGATCCGCTGCGGGTGGATCCGGCCGTCCAGGACCAGGCGCTCCAGCGTGAGCCTGCCGACTTCACGCCGCACCGGATCGAAACAGGACAGCAGCACCGCCTCCGGCGTGTCGTCGATGATCAGGTTCACGCCGGTCACCGATTCGAACGCCCTGATGTTCCTGCCTTCCCTGCCGATGATCCGGCCCTTCATCTCGTCGCCGGGCAGGTGCAGCACGGACACCACTGACTCACTGGTCTGCTCGCTCGCGATCCGCTGGATCGCCAGGGTGATGATCTTGCGTGCGCGCTTGCCGCCTTCCTTCTGCGCCTCGTTCTCGATGTCCCTGACGATCAGCGCCGCCTCGCGCTTGGCCTGATTCTCGATGCCCGCGACCAGCTCGGCCTTGGCCTGCTCCGCGGTCAGACCGGAGACCCGCTCGAGCGCGCCGCGCCGCTCGGCCTCGAGCTGGTCCAGCTCGGCGTGCTGCCTGGCCAGGTCCAGCTTGGCCGCGTCCAGCTCGGCCGTCCGCTGGTCCGCCTTGCGTGCGGCCTCGTCGAGCCGCTGCTCGCGCTGGGCCAGCCGGTCCTCCCTGCGCTCCATGTCGTCCCTGAGCCTTCTGGCTTCCTCCTTGAAGGCGCGCACCTCGGCCTCGGCCTCGGCAGTCACCAGGGCGGCATGCTGAGCCGATTCCTCGGCCTTGCGGATGACACCGGCCGCTTCCGCTTCCGGCAGGACGCCGGCCGAGCCGTCGGCCGGTGCCGGTAGCTGGCCTGCCCCGTCGGGTGCCGAGGTCGCTGCGGTGGCCGTGGCGTCGGTTGCCGTTCGCTGCTGGCCGGCCGCCGCTGCCTGGCCTGCCTGCGGGGTCTCGCCCGCCGCTGCCGCGGCCTCGGCGTGGTCTTGCTGCAGCGGCTGCCTGGCCGGGAACGAGAGCTGCCCCTGGCTCTTGCGCAAGACGATGACGAGCACGGAGAGCGCGGCCACTATGGCGATGCACGCAACGACTGCCAGTGCCAGCGCGACCCCGGTGCCCATCCGGCCCACCCCTTTCGCTCGCGCTGGCGTGGCTCGCCAGCTCGGTCGCGGGCACACCGCCCGCAGCGAGGGGTACCGCGCCGGACCGCCGGTCCGTGCGCCTCGGCCTGACGACGGTGACTGCCTTTGCGCGCCGGGCGGGCGCCGCCCGGCGTGAGCCAGACGTCCTCGTCACGCGACGAGCTCGTCAGGCGCTACCGGTCGGCAGGACCGGTGCACTGTCGTCACTGGCCTCAATTCCAGGGTCGAGCCGCCGAGGCAGCTCAGGCCTGCTGCTCCTTCCACCGGGCCGGCGGTAGCTTCCTCAGGCAATGCCGCAACGTGCGCCCGAGCCGACCGCCTCCCGTCCCGTTGTGCCGCACTATGAAGGCCTTCCAGCCTGCCGTTTCACCTGGCCCCGGTGAAACCGGCGGGCTGGCTGCCGCACTCGCTTTCGAACTTCTTCACACAGCCGAACTGCCCTGCGCGGAGTAAACCTCGCTGCCCGTGAGGCTAAGCGCAGATAACGATTTGAGCAAGCAGGCCTGGTGCATCTTGTCGGTCGCTGTACGCTTCCGCACCCGTTACCAGGCTGCTGCCTCGTCTTCAGGTTCTGGCTCTGCCAGATCACCGAAGTCCCAGCCGGCCGCCGCGTCGCCGAGCCCCTGATCGGCGTCGGCTAATTCCCTGTCGAGTGCCTCGCGCACCACCCGGTAGGCCAGCGCCTGCGGGTAGCCACGGCGGGCGAGCGTGCCCACCAGCCGCCGCAGCCTGGCCGGGAACGGCTGGCCCCTGGTCGCGGCCAGCTTGCGCTCGACCAGCGCCCTGGCGGTCTGGAGTTCCTGCTCCGGGTCAAGCTGTTCGAGCGCCTCGCTGATGTCGGCGGCCTCGACGCCGCGCTGCCGCAGCTCGGCGCCCAGCGCCCGGCCGGCCAGGCCACGGCTGTAGTGCCGCGACTCCACCCAGGCGGCGGCGAACAGCTTGTCGTCGATCAGCTTCACGTCAGCGAACCTGGTGAGCACCGCGTCCGCGGTCGTATCTGGGATGCCGCGCCGCCGCAGCACGGCGGCCAGCTGCGCCCTGGTCTTCGGCGCGCTCGCCAGCAGGCGCAGGCAGATCTGCCTGGCTACGACCTCAGGGTCCGGCTCGGCCGCGGCGGCGGCCGGCCGCCCGTCGTCGGCGAACGGCGCGACCCAGCCGCCGCCGGCGGAACGGCCTGCCTGCCGGTCGCCGTCGTAGCGGACACCCGGCAGCGCGTCCTGGTCAGGTCCCGGCGGCCGCTGGCCGCCGGGACCGCTCTTCCGCGAGCCGCGCCCGGCTGTGCTCGACCGGGCTCGCCTGCTTGCTGGCTGGTCTCGCCTAGTTGTCACCGCGCAGGTTCCTGACACTGGCCAGGCCTGCTGCCGACCCGCCGGCCGCCGCGCCGGGCACCGAGGTCGTCACGGCCGCGTCCGCATCGGGTCGTGCGCCGACGCCGAGCTTCTCCTTGATCTTCTTCTCGATCTCGTTGGCGATGTCCGGGTTCTCCTGCAGGAACGTCCTGGCGTTCTCCTTGCCCTGGCCGAGCTGGTCGCCGTCGTAGGTGTACCAGGCGCCGGCCTTGCGCACGATCGACTGCTCCACGCCCAGGTCGATCAGGCCGCCCTCGCGGCTGATCCCCTGGCCGTACAGGATGTCGAACTCCGCGACCTTGAATGGCGAGGCGAGCTTGTTCTTCACCACCTTGACCCTGGTCCTGTTGCCGACCGCGTCGGTGCCGTCCTTCAGCGTCTCGATCCGCCGGATGTCGAGCCGCACCGAGGCGTAAAACTTCAGCGCCTTCCCGCCAGTCGTCGTCTCAGGACTGTTGTGCACCATCACGCCGTCGACGAAGTAGTTGTGGCCGCCCTCGACCTCGATGTCGAATCTGTTCATCGAACGTGTCCTGGGCTTGACATGGATGTCAAGCACGCGGGCTGGCTGCAGCCTCAGCTCGGCTTCCTTGAACTCCGGCTGCACATCGAACCTGTCACGGAACCGCGGCAGCATCTTGTAAGCCATCGACGAGTGCACGTATGGAGCGACCAGCTCTTGGAACTTCGCCGAGGCAGCCGTGCTGAACTGCAGGACTGCCTTCTGCCGCTGGCCACGTGCAGTCAGCTTGACGTCAAGGCCGCGAGTATCCCGCAGGTACTGCACGAGCCGGTCGCGTGAGCCGGGGCTCATCGCCTCGACGCAGATCTCTATCCGGCCAGAGCCACCCTGGGTTCGCTCTTGCAGGCCTTTCGACCTGATCGTGAAGCAGCCGTCGTCCATGTACCAGATGGCCAGCGCGAGCGGGCTGAGCGCCTTCAGGTAGTCCCAGCTCAGGTGCTTCTTGCCGCCGCCGAAGTAGACCACGTCGTGAAGCTCGGCCAGCTCAGGGAGCGGTGTGAAATCCGCGAAGACCGCGCCCCTGGCGTCAGTCCGGCGCGAGCATTCAATGTTCCCGAGCAGGGAAACCTTCCAGTCCAGGTAGGTGGCTTGCTGCGCACCGTGCCCGAGCCGGAATCGCGTTCCTGACCTGCCGCGCCTGTTCGGCGAAAGGTTCCCGTCGCCCATCAGCGACCCGAGGATCACCTGAATCTGCTGATCGCTCAGCCGCTGCGGCTCGGCGGCGAGCACCCGGTCACCGGCGATCAGCTCGCCAGCCGGCCGCCATCCGCCGGGTGTCCTGATGAGATGGTTCTCGGTGGCGGCGAACTGCGCTCGGCCGTTGCCACCGGACTTCGCCACGGTGAACTGAAGGAAGCGATCGGCCGGTCCGTTGTTGAACCAGTTGACGATCTTGCGTGGGCGGATCTCGCAGGTCTCCGGGTCGTAGGACAGGACCTCGACACCCATCCGCTGATTGACGATCTTCCCGATCTTCTCTTGGCTACCGTCAGCCAGCGTCACCTTTGTCCCATATGTCATGCAGCCGAACATCACGCCGATCTTTTCCCTCAGCTGGTTGGTGAAGATCGCGGTGGTCTTCGTCTGGTTAAGTGCGCCGGCTATCTTGCGCAGCGCCTGGGACATCAGCCTGGCCTGCAGGCCGACGTGGCTGTCGCCCATCTCGCCCTCGATCTCCGCGCGCGGCACCAGCGCCGCGACCGAGTCGATGACGATGACGTCGATCGCGCCGGAGCGGATCAGCATGTCCGCGATCTCCAGCCCCTGCTCGCCGGTATCCGGCTGCGAGACCAGCAGCGCGTCGGTGTCGACGCCGAGCTTCTTGGCGTAGTCGGGATCGAGCGCGTGCTCCGCGTCGATGAACGCGGCGATTCCGCCTGCCTTCTGCGCGTTCGCTATCGCGTGCAGCGCGATGGACGTCTTGCCGCTGCTCTCAGGCCCGTAGACCTCGATGATCCGGCCGCGGGGGAAGCCGCCGATGCCGAGCGCGACATCGAGCGCGATGGCGCCGGTCGGGATCACCTCGATCGCGGCGCGGTTCTCGTCGCCGAGCCGCATCACCGCGCCACGGCCGAACTGCCGCTCGATCTGCGCGAGCGCTGTCTCCAGCGACTTGTCCCTGTCGCCCTTGACGCCGCCCGTCTTGTCGTTCGGTGCCATGTGCACTCCTGTCGGGATCGAGAGGCTGCCCGGTGCGCCGTGCGCACTGTCTGGCTGAGCGCTGCTGCCAGCGTTCAGGCCCGCCTGCCGCGGCTTACCCTGAGGCTCGGTGCCTCGCACCGCCTGCCTTCGGTGCAGACGCTACGCGTCGCCACCGACAATCCCGCGTACCACAGCCGACGAGTCCGGAACACCGGCCGGCCGAGGTCAGCCAGCCCGATCACTCTAGCGAACGAGTGTTCGACTACGCAGGCGACACGCCGGGCCGTGTCGAAATAACCGGAACCGGGGCTGTTACCTGCGGCAACCGCATCCGTACCGTGTCGGCCAGCGCCGCAATGTCGACTTTTGCCGTGGTGTCCACCTCGATGACCTCGCCGATTCCGACCGGGTGGTCGGACCTGGCGAAGACCTCGAACTCAAGGCCGCGCACCGCGTCATGGTGCACCGCGTGCCTGCGCACGGCGCGCTCCGCGTACCTGGCGGTCGCGATCTCCACCGGGCAGCTGCAGAACACCTCGACCGGCCTGGCCGCCAGCGCCGCGATCCGGTCGCGGTGCCGCGGGTCGTCGGGCCAGAAGTTCGCCTCGAGCACCACGGCTGGCGCGGCCGCGGCCAGCGCCCAGAGCAGGTCCATCGCGGCGCCGCCGAGCCGCCTGGACCAGGCCAGCCTCGCCTGCCGGTCCGAGCCACCGGCCAGCTCGCCAAGGCTGTCGTGCAATGCTTCCTTGATCTGGTCCTTCGCCAGCAAGGCGAACCCGAGTTCGGCCGCCAGCGGGCCGGCGATCGCGGTCTTGCCCGATCCGGGCGGACCAGACACCAGCACCAGCCGCCTGTCCGCCACGTCCGTCAGCAGCATCGGGAGCTAGCGCAGCCGCTCGGCTACCGGGAAGGCCTCGCAGACGGCCCGCCAGACATCCTTCGGGTCCGCGCCGTCGGCGAGCGCCTGGTTGACCGTGCGGCTGCCAAGGCCGGCCAGCACGTAATCCTTGGCGACGCTCTCGGCGTAGGTCGCGCCGAAGTGAGTTCGCATCCGCTCCCAGAACGTCGTCAGCCGCACGGCCGCCAGGCTACGACAGCTCACCAGGATCCGCCACGCCGCCGGCCGCGGGCCCGACCAGCCGGCAAGCCTCTCGTTCCCGTCATGGAGCCGGGTGCCAAGGACGGGCGGTCAGGCATCGTGACTGCGGATGCCGGGCGGCGGCGAGCCGGTCAGCCCGCAGGCGGCCAGCGCGCTCGGGTGCAGCATCGGCCGGTAGCCTGCCACAATCGCGGCGGTGATCGCCGGCGGGGTCAGCACCTGCACGCAGGCTGAGCTTGGCGGCGCCGCGGGCGGGCCGTAGCCGGTGAACGACCATGGCAGGTAACGACCGGCCAGCCGCAGGTGTGGCCCGTCACCGAAGCGGACCAGCACCCCGTCGGGCAACTCGCCGGCCGGCGCGGAGTAGCTGCGCTTGCGCCTGGCGCGATCGGTCCGCTGGGCGTGCAGCACCGCGTCCGTCTGCCAGGCCAGCAGCCGGCTGCTCGCGCCGTTTGCGGCCTGCCAGGCCGCGGTGAAGGCCAGGTAGTCGCGGCGGCGGCAGTACCCGCATGGCCGGTGGCCCGCCGCTAGCGCGGTCGCCTCGTCGAGGAAGAACAGCGCGGTCCACCGGCCCGGCGGCATCGGATCGCGGCGCACGCCCTTCCAGTCAAGGACGCAGCAGATCCACAGCTTGGACCGCCACCGGCTGACGCCAAGCTCGCGGCCCTGACCGTGCAGGCAGCCGCGGTTGCCCAGCATCAGGCCGCGGCTGTCGTGGGCGACGATCTCCCCCTCTGGGGTCACCCGGTTCTGCAGCGGCATGCTGCCATCTTGCGGCACCGGTCTGACAGTGCTCGCCGGCCGGCCCTGCCGCACTTGACCGCGCTGTCCGGTAGCGAGAATACTGATATGCAACTTGGTTGCCTATCAGTTCCGAGCGTGCCAAGGGGAGGACATTGATGAGCACAGCGGTCAGCCAACAGCAGCGCACTGGCGGCCGGGTCAGCGCCAGGTCGCTGGCCTGGTGCACGCTGGCTGGCGTCGTCGTCTACGTGGCCATCGACGTGCTGCTGAAGTTCCTCAGGCCCAGCTACAGCCTGCTCTACAACGCGGAGAGCGACTACGGCCGCGGGCCGTGGTACTGGGTCATGGACCTGAACTTCCTGCTGCGCTGCGCGCTATCGCTCGCCGTCGCGGCCGCGATCATCAGGACCGTGCGGGCGGCCGGCCGGGGCACCGGCCCCGAGCCGGCCGGCGGCTGGCTGACCGGCAGCGGCCGCGCCGGGCTGGTCCTGCTGGTCAGCTGGGCCGTCTGCTCTGGCCTGCTGGCGTTCTTCGCCGACGATGTCGAGGGGCAGAAGGTGCACGGCAGCGGGCTGGTGCACCTGGCGCTGGCCCTGGTGGCGTTCGCGTGCATCGCCGTCGGCACGATCATGCTGTCCGCTGGCCTCAGGCAGGTGCCAGGCTGGCGGACAGCGAGCACCGTGCTGCTGCCGATCGGCATCGCCGGCGCTGCCGCGTTCTTGCTCCTCGGGTCGGCCACCGGTCACAAGCACGCGCCAGGCGGACTGTACGAGCGGATATTCCTCGGCGTCGAATTGCTCTGGATCGCGGTCGCCGCCTGGCATATCGCGAGGCAGCCGGCCGCCCGCCAGCCCGCCGAACTGGCCCTTAATATGCCCGTATAAGCGGCAGATCAGCGACGTATCAGCACGTCAACGAAAAGACCGGCATCGTAGCTAAATACCTGTCACAAGTAGTGCACGCCGGAATTCTGGTTCTTGCCCTGCACATGCCGCCTCGCTAGGTTCCTTGGCCAGGACGGTGTCAATGCTGATCCGTCTGTGACGCAACATGCGCGGGAGGAACATGATGAAGGCCGCCCGGTGGTTGGCCCTTTCCGGGTCAGTTGGGCTCGCAGTAGCGTTCGCGGCGGCGATACCCGCCACCGCAGCCTCCGCTCACTCATCGGCAGCAGCAGGCAGGGTGCCGCTGGCCGGCTCGCTTGCACCGAAGCAGGAGCGATCGCACCCGGCAGGCAAGGTCGCAGCCGGCGCCGAGGTGAATTTCGACCTGACGCTGAAGCTGCGCAACGCCGCTGGCGCGAAGGCCTTCGTCAAGGCCGTATCGGACCCAGGGTCGCGCGAGTTCCATCACTACCTGACCGACAAGAAGTGGACATCGAAGTTCGGCCCGACCAGGTCCTCGGTGCGCAAGGCCGAGGGCTGGCTGCGGCATTCCGGCTTCAAGATCAGCTCGCTGGCCAAGGACCGGCTGCTGATCAGCGCCCGCGGCACCGCACGCCAGGTCGAGAAGGCCTTCGGCGTGACGCTCAGCTACTACATGGTGAACGGCCACAAGGTGCGGCTCGCGGACGGGACGCTGAGCATCCCGGCCTCGCTGTCCAGCGCGGTGTCCGGCACCGTCGGCGTGAACGAGTACCTGGCCAGCAACGAGCTGTCACAGCGGCTGAGCGCGCCGGCCGGCCAGGCGGCGAAGGCGAACCAGGAGCCAGGTCCGCCGGCCGGCTTCCGTAACCCGCAGCCGTGCTCGAAGTACTGGGGCCAGAAGATCGACACCACGGACTCGACCTCGCTGTACTCCCCGTACAGCGGCCCGCTGCCCTACGACATCTGCGGGTACACGCCGAGCCAGCTGCGCAGCGCCTACAACCTGACCGGCAAGATCAACAAGGGTGACGACGGCAACGGCGTCGCGATTGCCATCGTGGACGCGTACGACTCGCCGACGCTGCTGTCCGACGCGCAGGAGTACTTCACCAGGAACGACCCGTCGCACCCGCTGACCAACGCTCAGTTCACCAACATCGAGCCCACCTCGGTCGATGACCAGGCCGAATGTGGCGGCAGCGGCTGGTACCCGGAGCAGGCACTCGACGTCGAGTCCTCGCACACGATGGCGCCAGGGGCGGACATCATCTTCGTCGGCGCGCAGGACTGCACGGACGCCAGCCTGCTTGCGGCCCTGCAGGTCGCGATCACCAGCGGCGCCTCGGTGGTCTCTGACTCGTGGGGTGACACGCTCGGCGACCTGTTCACCGACGCGGCCACGCACACCGCCTACGACGACACGTTCATGATGGCCGACGCCACCGGCGTCAGCGTGCTGTTCTCCAGCGGCGACGACGGCGACAACTTCGGCATCTCTGGGCTGGCGGTGCCGAACTACCCGGCCACCAGCCCGTACATCACCGCGGTCGGCGGCACCTCGCTCGAGATCGGCAAGCACGGCCAGCGCAAGGCAGAGTACGGCTGGTCGACCGCGCACCAGACGCTGTGCGAGTCCACCACGACCAACTGCGGCTCTGCCACCACCCCGGCCGGCTCGCTTGGCTGGGATTACGGTGGCGGCGGCGGCACCAGCTACTACTACACCGAGCCGTACTACCAGGCCAACGTGGTGCCGAGCGCGCTCGCGCTGCGCAACGCGCCGCTGTTCGGCGACGTTCCGCTCAGGGTGGTGCCTGACATCTCGATGGACGCCGATCCGCAGACCGGCTTCCTCATCGGGCTGACCCAGACCTTCCCGAACGGCACCTACTACGACCAGTTCAAGGAGGGCGGCACCAGCCTGGCCTCCCCGCTGCTGGCCGGCGTGATCGCAGACGCGGACCAGGCGGCCGGCACTCCGCTCGGCTTCCTGAACCCGGTGCTGTACAAGGCCTACACCGAGAAGCCGTCGGCGTTCTTCGACGTGCAGGAGCCGGCCAACCCCGATGCCGCCGCGGTGATCAGGGTCGACTACGCGGACTCCGTTGACTCGGCCGAAGGCTACGTGATCAGCCTGCGGACGCTGAACTACGAAGGTCCGGAAACCTACTGTGACGGCACCGGCAACTGCGCCACCCGTGACGTCACGCTGACCACCGCGCCTGGCTTCGACAGCATGACCGGGCTCGGCTCGGCGGCCAGGGGATTCATCGCAGAACTCGCCAAGTTCTGACCGAACCAGATTGGCGCCGGGGCGGCTGGGTCGAGGACCCAGCCGCCCCGGCGCGGTTGCCGCGGGTCAGAACCTGACCGGCATGTGCTTGATGCCGTTGATGAAGTTCGACCGCAGCCGCGACACCGGGCCGGCCAGCTCAAGCCCCGGCATCCGCTCGGCGAGCGCGGCGAACAGCACCCGCAGCTCAAGCGCGGCCAGGTGCCTGCCAAGGCAGAAGTGCGGCCCGCCGCCGCCAAAGCCGACGTGCGGGTTCGGCTCCCGGCCGATGTCGAAGGAGAACGGCGAGTCGAACACCGCCTCGTCCCGGTTCGCCGACGAGTAGAACACCACCACCTTGTCGCCGGCCGCGACCGGCTGGTCCCCGATCACGGTGTCCTGCATCGCGGTCCGCCTGAACATGTTCACCGGGCTCACCCAGCGCACGATCTCCTCGGCCGCGGTGCCGACCAGTTCCGGCGCGGCGGTCAGCCGCTTCCACTGGTCAGGGTGCTCGAAGAAGGCCAGCATGCCGCCGGCCGCCACGTTCCGCGTCGTCTCGTTGCCCGCCACCGTCAGCAGCAGGAAGAACAGCTGGAACTCCGCGGCGGTGAGCACCTCGCCGGCCTCGTCGGGCTGCAGCAGCTTGGTCAGGATGTCGTCGGCTGGCTGGTCACGCCGCCGGTCGGCGAGCGAGTGCGCGTAGTCGAAGATCAGCCCGGCCGCGTGCCTGCCCTGCTCGGCCTGCGCGCGGTACTCGGGGTCATCGGAGCCGACCAGCCGGTTGGAGATCTCGAAGATCCACTCCCGGTCCTCCAGCGGCGCCCCGACCAGCTCGCAGATGACCTGCAGCGGCAGCGGCGCGGCGATCTCGGTGACGAAGTCGGCCGCACCGCGGCCGGCCACCTGGTCGATCAGTTCGTCGCAGAGCGCCCTGATCCGCGGCTCGAGCAGGCCGATCATGCGCGGCGTGAACCCGCGGTTCACGAACGCCCGCTGCCTGGTGTGCTGCGGCGGGTCCATGTTCAGCATCATCAGCCGCTGCATCTCGATGACACGATCAGAGTGCTCGTTGAACACGCACAGCCGCTCGGCCGAGGAGAACAGCTCTGCGTGCCTGGACACGTGCGCCACGTCAGCGTGCCTGGTCACCGCCCAGAACCCAGGCCAGCCCTCGCCGCCCGACCTGGCGTGCCAGAACACCGGAGCGTGCGCGCGAAGCCAGCTCAGCTGGTCGTGCGGCGGCCCGGCCAGCTGGTAGCTGTCCTGATCTATCAGATCGATTTGCCGAGCCATCGCCATCCGACCTTCCGCCCACGGACAGCTCTGACAATACGGCCGGTCACAACTCGTTAGGTGATGCCAGGACCTGGATGTTACTTTCAAGGTGCGCACTCACCTGGGAGGCCGATCGTGGTCACGCCGACTGCTCGCGATGGCCTGCTGCTGGTCTGCCGGCGGCATATCGATCTGCTCCGAGTCTCCAGCGCCATCTGTCGCTGCTGCTGATCGCCCCTCGACGTCTCCGCATCCGGCGCCGCCCTGCGCTGGCGCCATCGCGGCCACGTCTTCGCCAAGCAGCAGAAGGACTCCCATGCCACAGCGCGGGCAGGGCCAGTGGGCCCTCGGTCACACCGAGCCGCTCAACGCGGCCGAGCGATTCAAGAAGGACGACAGCGGGCTGCATGTCCGCGACCGCATCATCGGCCGCTACGCGATAGCCGGCTTCGACTCGATCGATCCGGCCGACCTGCGCGGCCGGTTCCGCTGGTGGGGCCTGTACACCCAGCGCAGGCCCGGCATCGGCGGCGGCAAGACCGGCGCGCTTGACGACGCCGAGATCGAGGACTCGTACTTCATGATGCGGGTGCGCATCCCCGGCGGCCAGCTGACCGCCGACCAGCTCAGGGCGATCGCCGGGGTGGCGAAGGAGTACGGCCGCGACCTTGCCGACCTCACCGACCGGCAGAACGTCCAGTTCCACTGGCTGCGGATCGAGGACGTGCCGCAGGTCTGGGCACGGCTCGAAGAGGTCGGCCTGTCCAGCCTGCAGGCCTGCGGTGACGTGCCGCGTAACATCCTCGGCTGCCCGGTGGCCGGGATCGACGCTGACGAGATCATCGACGCGACCGCGGTGCTGCGCGCGACCGAGGCGGTCGCGGCCGGCAACCCCGAGTTCGCGAACCTGCCGCGCAAGTACAAGACCTCGATCTCCGGCTGCGCGGCGCAGTGCACGGCGCACGAGATCAACGACATCTCATTCGTCGGGGTGCGCGGCCCTGCCGGGACGCCGGGCTTCGACCTGTGGGTCGGCGGCGGGCTGTCCACGAACCCGATGTTCGCGCAGCGGCTCGGCGCGTTCGTCAAGCCCGGCCAGGTGCCGCAGGTGTGGGCGGCGGTGACCCGGTTGTTCCGCGACTACGGCTACCGGCGGCTGCGCAGCAGGGCACGGCTGAAGTTCCTGGTCGCCGACTGGGGCACCGAGCGGTTCCGTGAGGTGCTCGAGCGCGAGTATCTCGGCTTCTGGCTGGCTGACGGGCCGGCCCCGGCGCGGCCGGCTGCCGGGTCCCGCGATCACGTCGGGGTGCGCAGGCAGCGGGACGGGCGCTGCTACGTCGGGGTCGCGCCGCGGGCCGGCCGCAGCTGCGGCAGCCAGCTCTGGCAGGTGGCTGAGCTGGCCGACAGCTACGGGTCCGGCCGGATCGCGATGACCACGGAGCAGAAGCTCGTGCTGCTCGACGTGCCGGAAGCGGCGGTGCAGGGCCTGGTCGACGAGCTGGCCGCGATCGACCTGCCGGCCAGCCCCTCGGTGTTCCGCCGCGGCACGATGGCCTGCACCGGCATCGAGTTCTGCAAGCTGGCGATCGTCGAGACCAAGCAGCGGGCCAGCGACCTGCACGACGAGCTGGCCAGGCGGCTGCCCGACTTCGACACCCCGGTCACCATCAACCTGGCCGGCTGCCCGAACTCCTGCACCAGGTTCCAGATCGCCGACATCGGGCTGAAGGGCTCGCTCGTCGACGGCGAAGAGGGCTTCCAGGTACACCTTGGCGGCTCGCTCGCGGCCGATCCGGCGCTCGGCAGGAAGCTGCGCGGGCACAAGGTGACAGCCGACGGCCTGGCCGACTACGTCGAGCGGGTGCTGCGCGCCTACCAGGCCGACCGCGCCGACGGCGAGCAGTTCGCCGCCTGGGCGCGGCGGGCCGACCCCGGGCTGCTCACGTGAGCGGCGAGCGGCAGGTGCCGTTCTACTGCCCGTACTGCGGCGAGGAGGACCTGCGCCCGGCCAGCGAACAGGCGGGTGACTGGGAGTGCCTGGCCTGCGCTCGCGGGTTCCAGCTGCGGTTCGTCGAGGTGCTCAGGCCGCGGCTGCGGCCGGGGCCGCCGCTCGCCGGGCAGCTGCCATGACCTGCACCCGCTATCCGCTGTCGGTCGACCTGGCAGGCAAGCCGGTCGTGGTGGTCGGCGGCGGTCAGGTCGCGCTGCGCCGGGTCCGCGGCCTGCTCGCGGCGGGGGCCGCGGTCACCGTGATCGCGCCGCAGGTAGCCGACAGGCTGGCCGGGCTGGAGCTGACCATCAAGCGCCGCCGTTACCGCGACGGCGACCTGGCCGGCGCCTGGCTGGCGCACGCGGCAACCAGCGACGCCGAGGTGAACGCGGCGGTCTCGGCGGAGGCAGCGCGGCGCCGGATCTGGTGCGTCCGCGCCGACAACGCGGCCGCCTCGGCCGCCTGGACACCCGCGGTCGCCGCGCACGGTGACGTGATGGTCGCGATCACCGCGGGCGGCGACCCGCGGCTGGCGCAGCGGCTGCGGGCGGCAATCAGCCTGGCGCTCGGCACCGGCCAGCTGCCGGTCCGGCGATCAAGGCCGGGGCCGGGCAGCGTCGCGCTGGTGGGCGGCGGTCCCGGTCATCCCGGCCTGATCACCGTGCTGGGCAGGCGGCTGCTCGGCGAGGCCGACGTCGTGGTTGCGGACAAGCTCGCGCCACGCGCGCTGCTGGCCGAGCTTGACCCGGCGGTCGAGGTCATCGACGCTGGCAAGGCGCCGCACGCGCACAACCTGACCCAGGCCGAGATCAATGCCCTGATCGTGGCCAGGGCGCAGGCCGGCCAGCGGGTGGTGCGGCTGAAGGGCGGCGACCCGTTCGTATTCGGCCGCGGCGGCGAGGAAGCGCTGGCCTGCGTGCGGGCGGGCGTGCCGTTCCTGGTGGTGCCCGGCGTGACCAGCGCGGTGGCGGTGCCGGCCTGGGCGGGCATCCCGGTCACGCACCGCGGCGTCACCCAGGACTTCGCCGTGGTGTCGGCGCACCTTGATCCCTCGCAGCCCGGCGCGACCGTCGACTGGGCGGCGCTGGCCGCGGGCCCTGGCACGCTGGTGCTGCTGATGGCCGTCGCGCACCTGGACCTGGTGGCGGCCGAGCTGATCAAGCACGGCCGCGCCGCCGCCACCCCGGTCGCGGTGATCAGCGACGGCACGACGCCGGCCCAGCAGGTGCTCACCTGCACGCTCGGCGACCTCGCCGACGAACGGGCCAGGCCGCCGGTCACGCCGCCGGCGATCGTGGTGGTCGGCGAGGTGGTCAGGCTGCGCGAGCTGATTGGTGCGGCAGCATGAGCCAGCCGACGCTCCTTGCCGTGTCACACGGGAGCGCCGACCCGGCGGCCGCAGCCGCGATCGGGACGCTTGCCCGCCAGGTCAGCAGGCTGGCGCCGGTGCTCAGGGTCCGGGTGGCGTTCCTCAGTCATGCCGAGCCCTCGCTGCCCGGCGAGCTTGCCGCAGCCGGGCGCGACACCGTGCTGGTACCGCTGCTGCTGTCGGCCGGCTATCACCTGACCACCGACATCGCTCGCGCAGCCAGCACGGCCGGAGCGCGCGTCGCCGCGCCGCTCGGCCCCGACCCGCTGCTGACCACGGCGCTTGCGGCCCGGCTTGCCGAGGCCGGGGTGCCGGCCGGCACGCCGGTGGTGCTCGCCGCTGCCGGGTCGGCAGACCCGGCCGCCGCGGCCGGGGTGCGGCGCCAGGCCGGCCTGCTGAGCGAACTGCTTGATGTCCAGGTGGTGGCCGCGTTTGCCGCGGCTGGCCTGCCCTCGGTGCCGGCCGCGGTGAGCCAGCTGCGGGCAACCGCCTTGACCAAGGTGGCGATCGCCAGCTACCTGCTCGCCCCCGGCCATTTCCACGATCAGCTCAGCCGGGCAGGCGCGGACTGGGTGACCGAGCCGCTCAGCGGCCAGCCCGCGCTGGCGGGCCTGGTCATCGACCGATACCGGGCCGCCTCGAGGGCCGGCTGACCGCTACTTCGCGGGCACGTGCGCGGCCTTGTCCACCCGGAACCTGGCGGGCGTCACCACGGCGCAGAGCCGGGCCGGCGCCCCGACCTGAACATTGACCGACCATCCCTTGCCAAGCGCGGCGCGCGGCTTGCGGAAGCTGGCCCGAACCGCGACTGGACGCTTGGGCGGCGCAGGATTGCGCAGGCCGATGAACTTGCAGGCCAGGCCGGGCATGCCGCACTTCGGCCTGGATATCACCACGGTCAGGGAGTGCACTCGCTTGGTCGCGGTCTTGTTCCCGGCCTTCTTCCGGTACTGCGGCGTGACCACGCTGGCCACGATGTGCTGCCCCTTGCCGGGGGCAGCCCTGAAGTTGGCAGTGCAGGCCGAACCGACCGATACCCAGTTCGTCTGACTGCTGCGGGCCTGCTGGTGGCCGGTCAGCGCGAAGCCGAGGATCAGCAGCACGGCGAACGCCATCGCGGTCGCCAGCACCTTGCGCGGCCTGCTCAGTGCACGCCCCCGTTCGCTGACTGCACTGAAGGTCAGGTCGAAGCCCGCACGCAGCGGTGTGGTCTCGCCCGCGCCGATGAGCTCGTCGGTCAGGCTGCTGACCTCCTGGCCGTACCGGTCACGGAAGGCCCGCGGGTACAGCGCCATCAGCCAGCGCGACAACCGGCGGTTCATGCCGAGGCCGCCGTCTGGTAGCGCAGCCCGTCTCCGGCACCGCGAGTGGATTCAAGGAGCAGCCGCCCGGCCTTGGTGATCCGGTACGGCCGCCTGCAGTCCTCCGATGTGCGCAGCGGCTCGACCAGCCCGGCGGCCTCGAGCCTGGCAAGCGCCCCGTAGAGCGAGCCAGGACCGAGCTTGACCCCGGCGAACCCCTCGATGTCCTTGATCAGCGCAAAGCCGTGCTTCGGCCATTCGGCCAGGCTGGCCATCACGAGGATGCTGCAATCCGATGATCTTCTTGCGGTGTCCGGTCTCATAGGGCAGCCTCCCCGTAGGTCAGATAATGATACATCGGAAACTGTATCAGGCAACGTGGCTATGGCGATGCCAGCGCGATCCGGCGCAGCCCGATCTCGGCGATCCTCGCCGACTCGGACAGCCGCTCGCGCAGGTGCTGCTGGCCGGCCGGGGTGATCTGGTAGGGATGCCGCCGCTCCTCGGCGGGCAGCGCCTCCACCAGGCCGGCCCGCTCCAGCTGCGCAAGCGCGCCATACAGCGTGCCGGCGCCGAGCTTGACGCCGGCGAAGTCGGCGATGTCCTTGATCAGGGCATAGCCGTGCTTCGGCCCGCCAGCCAGGCTCGTCAGCACCAGGATGCTGCGGTCCGACGAGCCGCGGATGGAGTCTCTTGTCACCTGCGCACCTCCGGGGTACCTGCCAGCACAATAGATCGAAGACTGTAATAGAGGCAA
>JASHQL010000522.1 GCA_030039155.1 Streptosporangiaceae bacterium
CGGCCGGCCAGCAGCCCGCGGGCCGGCGAGGCCTCGGCCGCGCCGCCGCTCCTCGCCGATTGCAGCTGGTACGGCACGCTGGCCACCACGACGCCGCGCTCCAGCAGCAGCCTGGTCTTCAGCCGCAGCGCGCTCTGGTTGTGCAGCACCTGCTCCCACCAGTGCCCGAGCACGTATTCGGGGATGTAGACGGTCACCACGTCGCGCGGGCTCTCCCGCCTGAGCCGCCGCACATACTCGATCACCGGCCTGGTGATCTCCCGGTACGGCGACGAGACCACGGTCAGCGGCACCGGCAGCTGGCTGCGGTTCCACTCCTGCGAGAGCCTGACCGTCTCCGCCTCGTCCACGTTGACGGTGACGGCCTCAAGCCGGCTCGGCCTGGCCGCCCGCGCGTACGCCAGCGCCCGCAGCGTCGGCAGGTGCAGCTTCGACACCAGCACCACCGAGATGTTGCTGGCTGGCAGGGTGAGCGCGGCCTCCTCGTCCGGCGTCAGCTCAAGCGCGACGGCGGCGTAGTGCCGGTTGATCCCGCGCATGGTGAACCAGAGGATCACCATCGCGGCGACCGCGATCCAGGCGCCGTTGGCGAACTTGCTCACCACCACGATCACCAGGACCGTGCCGGTGACGCACGCGCCGACCGTGTTGATCGCCCTCGACCTGATCATCCGCAGCCGGGTCTTCTGGTCGGTGGTGCCGCGCAGGTTGCGGTTCCAGTGCCTGATCATGCCGGTCTGGCTGCAGGTGAACGACACGAAGACGCCGACGATGTAGAGCTGGATCAGCCTGGTCGGCGAGGCGTGGAACGCGACGATGAGCACGATGGCGAAGCCGGAAAGCAGCAAGATCCCGTTGCTGTAGGCCAGCCTGTCCCCGCGGGTGCGCAGCTGCCTTGGCAGGAAGCCGTCCCTGGCCAGGATCGAGGCGAGCACCGGGAACCCGTTGAACGCGGTGTTCGCGGCGAGCACCAGGATCAGCGCGGTGAACAGCTCGAGAATGTAGAACAGCGGCGAGGAGAAGCCGAACACCGCGCCGCCTACCTGGGCGATCACGGTCTTCGGCGTCACCCCGGCCGGCACGCCGATCAGGTCCGATGTGGTGCCGGCGTGCACGTGCGCGACCAGGGCCAGTGCGGTGACGCCGGCGAACATGGCCACCGCGATGCCGCCGAGCAGCGCCAGCGTGGTCGCCGCGTTCTTGCTCTTCGGCTTGCGGAACGACGGCACCCCGTTGCTGATCGCCTCCACCCCGGTGAGCGCGGTGCAGCCGGAGGAGAAGGCCTTCAGCAGCAGGAACACCAGGGCCAGCCCGGCGAACTCCTGCGGCGTCCTGATCCGGTAATGCGCGCTCTGCGCCTGCAGGTGCTCGCCAAGGCTGAGCTTCACGATGCCCATGATGATCATCAGCGCGACCGAGCCGATGAAGCAGTAGGTCGGGATCGCGAACGCGATGCCTGACTCCTTCACGCCGCGCAGGTTCATCACCGCGATCGCGGCCACGATCAGCACGGCGATCAGCGTCACGTGGCCGTCGAGCGCCGGAAACGCCGACGCCAGGTTGGCCACGCCGGCCGATACCGAGACCGCGACCGTCAGCGTGTAATCCACCATCAGCGCGCTGGCGACGGTCACCCCGACCCGCTGGCCCAGGTTGGTGGTGGTGACCTCGTAATCGCCGCCGCCCGACGGGTAGGCGTGCACGTTCTGCCGGTAGGACGCGACCACCACCAGCATGAGCAGGCCGACGGCCAGCGCGATCCACGGCGTGTAGGCGATGAACGCCAGGCCGCCAACCGACAGCACCAGCAGGATCTCCTCGGTCGCATAGGCCACCGAGGACAGCGCGTCGCTGGCGAAGACCGGCAGCGCGATCTTCTTGGGAAGTAACGTGTGGCCGAGCCGCTCGCTCTGCATCGGCTTGCCCACCAGCAAGCGCTTGACGATCCCGAGCATGGCCACGTGTGGATGGTAGGCGAGCAAAGACCTGCCCGTATATGGGCAACACCGAGGTAACTGCCATCGGCCGACACCGCCGCGGTTGTCAGCCGATGGTGGCCGGCGCAGATACTTGGCCATGCAGGTGCTGATCCCGGCGCTGCTGCTGGCCGGGCTCGCGGTGGGCGCCGGCCAGCGGCTGGCGGTCCGGCGGCTGACCGGCGAATTACCGGCGCCGCTGCCGTCGGTGCTGGCGGCGCTGCTGACCGCGGCGCTGTTCGGCGCGCTCGGCTTGCGGCTGCCTGCCGGCCTGGTGCTCGCCGCCGGGTGCTGGCTGGCGGCGTGCGCGGTGCCGCTGAGCTGGATCGACCTCAGGCTGGGCCGGCTGCCAGACGCCCTCACGTATGCCGCGGCTTGCGGCGTCCTGGTGCTGCTCACCGCGGCGGCATGGGCAGCCGGCGACTGGCACAGCCTGCTCCGCGCGGTGCTGGCCTGCCTGCTGCTTGCTGGCGGCTTCCTCGCGCTGGCGGTGGCGAGCCCGGCCGGCGTGGGCCTCGGCGACGCCAAGCTGGCGGCAAGCGTCGGCGCGATGCTCGGCTGGGCCGGCTGGCTGGTGCTGGCCGGCGGGGTATTCGCCGCGTTCGCGCTCGCCGCGTGTTACGGGCTGGTGCTGCTGGCGGCGCGGCGTGCCACCATGGCCAGCCGGATACCGTTCGGGCCGTTCCTGCTGGCCGGCGCCATCGGCCTGCTGCTGATCAGCCGGTGACCGCGGCGAACGCGGCATAGCCGCCGAGCGCGAGCAGGATCAGCCCGCAGATCCTGGACAGCCACGCCATCGGAATCAGGTCAAGGCTCTTCGCGCCGACGCTGACCGCGACCGCCGCGACCGCCCACAACCCGAGCGTGGCCCCGGCGAACACCAGCACCGGGTCATACCTGGCGGCCAGGTTCGCCGCGGTGAGCTGGGTGACGTCGCCCCACTCGGCGATGAACACCACCGCGAAGCTAGTGCCGGCAACCCGCAGGAACGACGGCCGCCCCTGGCCCTGCCTGGACGCGTCGGCGCCGTCCTGCGGGCGGCTGGCGAAGCTGGTCACCCAGAGGGCGACGGCGGCACCGACGAACAGCACGGCCACGATCGCGTCCACGATCCGGTGCGGCAGCAGCGCGAGCAACTGGCCGGCCGTGACCGCGATCGCCATGTGCACGGTGAACGCGGCAGCGGCGCCGGCCCAGACCCAGGCCGGGCGGTGCCTGGTGCTCAGCACCAGCGAGGCGAACATGGATTTGTCCGGCAACTCGGCCAGGAACGTCACCACGAAGGCGATGCCGACCACGGTCCACATGAGGCGTCCTCACCCTGGCGATACCCAGGCAGTTGCGGCCGGCCTCAGGATTCCCGGTAGGGGAGCAGCTTCGGCCGGATTGCTCAACAGCCGAAGGTCTCGTCCATCAGCCGCGAAGACCGCGGCTGACCCGGTGGCCGGGCGCCTTGCGGCGCCGGTATGTCGGCCGGCCGGCGAGGGACTACTCCCCTTCGCCGATCATCATACCGGACCGCCGTCGCCGGTAAATCTCGGTCAGCTGACCGATGTCTTGCCGTGCAACCTCGGCTGAGACTTGCACCGCAAGGCGCAGTTCGGAAAGTCGGCCAGACGGGTTGTGTGAACGGCGTTGGATGCGCGATGCTCACCGGTCCGCCGGAGCCTTCCGGTGACCGTGGCGGCGGCGATCGTGACGCTGGCTGTGGCCGGCTGCGCTGGCCAGCCGGCCGCGCGGTTGCCCGGCAAGGCAAGCCCGGCTGCCGCGGTGCGCTCCGCCGGGCAAGACCGGGCGCTGCCGGTGCGCGCTCAGGTCACCCGCGCCTATCAGGGCTACTGGCGCGCCTATGCCGACGCCATGGGGGTCAGGAGCGTCGCCAGGGCGCGGGCGATCATGGCGCCGTACGACCTGCCGGCCGCGCTGCCGCAGGCAATGAAGTACCTCAGGCTGGTCTGGGCGGCGCACGACGTCGCGGCCGGCGGCGCGGTGACGCACGTGCTGAGCGTGCGGGTGCACGGGCAGCGGGCGCTGCTGCATGACTGCCTCGACCTGAGCCAGTTCGGCCTGCGCAGCACCGTCACCGGTGAGGTAGTGCCAGGCAGCTTCGGCGGTTCCCGGCTCGATTTCTACATCACGCTGCTGCTGTCTCAGGGGCGATGGCGGGTCAGCAACATGGTGCAAGTGGAGGTGCCATGCGCGCCCTGACGTCCATCCCGCTAGCGCTGCCCGCGGCGCTGCTGACGGCGCTCTGCCTGCTGGTGCTCGGCCTGCAGGCGGC
>JASHQL010000002.1 GCA_030039155.1 Streptosporangiaceae bacterium
CGGGATCACGTCCACGGCCACGGTCGGGGCCGATCCGGCCACCGGCGTGCTGTCGGTGTACGTGGAGGGCGGCGACGGCTACCTGTACGCGCTGAAGGCGTCGAACCTGAAGCGGGAGTGGCGGTCGGTGATCGCCATCCCGTCGGCGAAGGTGAACAACTACTACGACTGGTCCTCGCCGACCGTCGCCAACGGGCGGATCTACGTCGGCGTCTCGTCGCACTGCGACAAGCCGCTGATCCGCGGCGGCGTCATCGACTACAGCCAGGCATCGGGCAAGAAGCTGGCCGAGTTCCATACGGTGCCGGCCGGCGCGAAGAACGCGGGCGGGTCGGTGTGGTCGAGCATCGGGGTGGCCGGGAACGGGGACGTGTACGCGACCACCGGCAACGGCCCGAACGACAGGCCGGAGCTGCAGAATTCGGAGTCGATCCTGAAGCTGTCCCCGGTCAAGCTGAAGCTGCTCGGCTCGTTCAAGGTCCCTGCGAGCCAGGTGGTCGAAGACGGTGACTTCGGCGGCTCGCCAGTGTTCTTCGACGGACTAGTCGGCGCGTGCAACAAGAACGGCGTCTTCTACGCGGTCCGCCAGTCGACCATGAAACTTGCCTGGCAGGCGCAGATCGCCACCGGCGGTGACGGCGCGTGCCTGGCCGCTCCCGCCTACAACGGCACCGACCTGTTCATCGGCGGGCTGACCACGACCATCGGCAGCACGACATACCCCGGCTCGGTCCAGGAGCTGCAGGCGAGCACCGGAACGGTGGTCTGGAGCACCGGACTCACCGGCGGCATGAAGGGCAGCCCGTCACTAGATGGAGGCGGCGTCCTGGCCATCGGCACCTACACCTCCACCGGAACCGGCATCTACCTGGTCGACGCAGCTACCGGCGCCATCATCCGCCAGATCATGACCGGCACCACCTTCGCCCAGTCCGTGTTCGCCAGCAACTGGCTCTTCACCGCGAACACCGCCGGAGTAACGGCCTGGGCACTGCCAGCCAGCTGACCGGCAGCACGGGCGGAACCCCAACAGCCTGGCTTCCAGGCGGGACTGGGACGCGATCAAGCCGGCCACCAACCCGGCCAGCGAAATTCGGAGCGCAAGGACTGCCAGATTTGCGATCGTGGCAGCTGGTGCAGCCCATCGAGCGCCGGAAGACACGCTGTCATGCCGCTCCTAGAGTTGGCGTCGGCGAAACGCGGTGCTGCTGCCGATAGGGGTGGCCGCGGAGTGCATACCTGTGGCAGCTACCTGCCGCGGGACGCTGGCTGAGCAGGCAGTAGTGGCCCAGGCGCGGACCGTTGCGGGCTGATGAAGGTCTGCAGTTCTGTCCGGCTGCTCGGCGGCCTACTCTTGGTTGCGTCGCTTGACTGCGGCTTGGGCTAGCCGAGGTAGACGAGGGCGTCCTTGACCAGCACGCGTTTGTCACCGCAGCCGTGGCGGCCGGGCAGGCCAAGGCCGTCGACGGTCTCGCTGTCTTTGGTGCAGGCGAGCGGAACGTAGGCTTTGTCCGGCCCGGTGAAGTGGAAGGTGAGCTCGTACTCGCCGCTATTGATCTTCGTGGGCTTGCTCGACGTCGACTTCGTCGACAGCGTGGCGTACTTCGGCAGCTTGTCGTGCTTACCGGGCACGATGATGTATAGGTATGGGTGCTTCGCCGACTCGGTGCTGTAGGCCGAAGCAGGCAGCAGCACCTTCGCCACGATCTTCCACTTGCAGGCGGTGTGGCTGCACGACCGCTTCGACGACCCGTGGCCGGAGCCCTCGGTCACGTAGACAGTGACCGGGCCTGAGGTGGCCTCGGTCGTCGTGCCGTTCAGTACCTGGATCTCGTATTGCGTGGCCAGTGAGGGCGTGACGTCGAACATGTACGTCTGCGGCGAGGTCCCGGTCAGGGTCGTCGACTGGCCCGTTGCGGTGAATGACGTGGCGCCGAACGGCTCGGCGTACAGGGCAGCGGTCTCGCCGGCGCTGAACCCCGACACCTGGCCGCTGATGAAGCCGTCGGCAGCCCCGTTGGCCCCCTTGTAATACACCCAGGTGTCGCCGGTCACCTTCGGCTGCTGCGACTTGACGCTGATGGTGACGGCCAGGCTGCTGGTGGCAGTGGCGGCCCAGGACGGCAGGGCGGCTGCCCCGGCCAGGCCCGCCGCCAGGCCGACAATGCCAGCGACCCGCCAGATGACTGATGCCCGCATTTGGTCCTCCGCTCCCGTGTTCATGCGAGGGTACGCACACACCCTAGGCCGCAAAGGCGCGAACTACGGTACTTGCTACAGGATCGGCCGCAGCTATGACAGACCGTCGTCCTACCGATAGCAAAAGGCTGGGCACTCGGTCGCCGTCAGCTGCCAGGCAATCTGCGGCATCGGCCAGCGACTGCCCGGACCGCAGGGGTCACGGCCGGGTACTTCGCTGCGAACTACACGACCACCAACCAGGCTCGATACAAGGAGTACATCGCGGCAGTCGGACCGACCCTGCAAGCCCATGGCCAGCGCCGAGAACATCGTCATCGAACGCGACTGCGAACCTCTTGAAGGATCAGCCGGGCAGATCACGATCGTGCTGCGGTTCGCGACCAAGGCGGCGGCCGACGCCTGGTACCAGTCGCCGGAATACCAGGCCATCAAGCACCCCGCACGGACAACGGCGAGGACTTTCACCGGCAGGGCTATTCGCCAGCTCCGATCGGCAAGGACCTGATCGCAGACGAACGCGCGCACATGCCGCTCTCAGGGCATGCGATTAGAGCGCCGATTGCAGGGAGATGGTGCTGGTCTTGCGCACGGGGGTAGCCTCGAGCGTGTGTTCGGCAGTGGCCAGCGAGCCGCCGCTATCTCATGGACAGAAGGCCGATGCGACGAGGCGAGATCTGGTGGGCGGCGTTCGACGAGCGGCGACCGGTGGTGCTGCTGGCGGAGGCCGAACCGTCGAGGTTTACTGCGATGCAGGTCGTCGCTCCGGCTGACTGCGACATCTCGGGCCTGGGCATCGAGGTAGCAGTCGGCATCGCGGACGGATTGTCCTTTGACGGCGTGCTGCGGTTCGCGTTCCGCTGGCCGGGCCGTACCCCGTGCACCTGGCTGACCACCCT